>JAHRAW010000199.1 GCA_020027415.1 Gammaproteobacteria bacterium | reverse complement strand
CAACCAGTTGAGGATGCCATTGATCCGGGGTGAAAATCATTTCACCCATAACTCCACTCCTATTAACAAAATGTTTAACCAAACCTTGCTGCGCGAAATTCGCGCTCAGTTTCATCATGTAGAAAGTTGCCCCTATCAAGGCGCGCGGATATTTTTTGAGAACGCCGGCGGTTCGTTAACGCTGAAATCGGTGGTGGAGATTAACGCTGCGCTGTCGGCAATCCCGGACAATCAAGGGCGGGATAATCCGGCGTCGCGGGAAATGATGCGCCTGATTGACAACGGCAAGGCGGATATGATGACCTTTCTCGGCGCCGCCGAAGGGCAGGTATGGGTCGGCGAAAGCGGCACCGAATGCCTGTTTCGCGTGATTCGCGCGGCGTTGTTGGGCTGCGCCGACGGCGGACAAGTTGTGGGCAGCACCTTGGAGCATCCGGCGACCGCGAGCGCCGCCAAACAATGGAGCGCGCGCTGCGGCAAGGAATATATCGCCATTCCCCACGACCCGCGCCGCGGCGCGGTGGGCGCGGAGGATTACCGCCGCCATGTCTCCGCCGACACGCGCCTGGCGACCATCATCCAAACCAGCCCGGTCACCGGCATCGCGGTGGATGTGGAAGCGATTACCGCCGCCATCCGCGAAGTATCGCCGCAGTGCTTGGTGGTGGTGGACGGCATTCAGCATGCGCCGCACGGCGATGTGCAGGTGGCGCGCTATGCGATTGATGCGTATGCGGTCTCCGGCTATAAAGTATTTTCCCGCCATAACTACGGGTTCGCTTGGGTTTCCCCCCGCCTGAGCAAGTTGCCGCACGACCGACTGGAAGACACCCCTGCCGAGCGTTGGGAATTAGGCACCCGCGACGCCGCCGCCTATGCCACTTTCACTGCGGTGGTGGATTATCTGGAATGGCTCGGCGGCAAACTCGCGCCAAACCAACAACCCAAGCCCGCGACTTCGCGGCGCGCGCGCATACTCGCCGCCGCCGACGCCATCGCGCGCCATGAAAAACACTTAGTGAAGGCGATGTTGCATGGCGTCGGCAAACAAAAAGGCTTGGCGCACATGCCGCGCGCGTTCATCATCGGCGGCGCCGACAATGCAAACCGCGAAGGATTGGTGTCGTTGGCGGTGCGCGATGTGCCGTCTGAAGAAGTCGTGCGCAGGCTCGGCGAAAACGGCGTACGCGTGCATACGCGCAAACGCGACACCTACTCGGCGAATATTCTCAACCCGTTGCAACTACAAGACTGCGTGCGCGTGTCCATGTGTCATTACAATAGCATAGAGGAAGTGACGCATTTTCTAAAATCTATGCGCGCAATTATCGCGGACGGGTAATTGAAATTCGTCAGCCGCCCTGCCCCTGCGTTGCCAACCTCGGCAACGGTTGCTCGTTGATGGGTAAATGAATGATCGCCGCCAACACGCCGGCGATGATGCCCGCCCACCACATGCTGTCATACGAACCAGTGTGGTCATACAATCTGCCGCCGAGCCATACGCCGAGGAAACTGCCAACTTGATGGCTGAAGAAAACGACTCCGAACAGGGTTGCCATATAGCGAATGCCGAACACTTGCACGACGATGCCGGTGGTGAGGGGAATTGTGGACAGCCAAAGCAACCCCATGGCGCCGGCAAACAGATAAATATTGAGTTCCGTTTTCGGCGCGACCAGCAGCAGGAAAATACACAGCGACCGCAGCAGATAGATTGCGCTGAGACCAAATTTTTTACTCCAATGCTGCCCAACCATACCGGATAGGAAGGAACCAATGATATTCATTAAACCAATCAGCGCCAGGGAATACGCGCCCACCGACGCGCTCAGCCCGAGGTCGTGCACATAAGTCGGGAAATGCACGGTAATGAACGCCACATGAAAGCCGCATACAAAAAATCCCACGGTGAGCAACACGAAGCCGCGATGGGTCACCGCCTCGCCTAAAGCCTGACGCAAGGTTTGGGCTTGCGGTTCGCCGCCGCCGCTTGATTCGCCGGGCAATAACAGCGCGAGCGGAATCATCACTAAGGTGAGCGCGGCAAGCAACAACAAGGCGTCGCTCCATCCATAAGCGGCGATGAAGGCTTGGCTAATGGGGGAGAACAACACCTGCCCGAACGAGCCGGCGGCGGTGCCAAATCCAAACACCAACGAGCGTTTATCGGGTCCGACTACTTTCGCCATCGCCGCCATGGCGATGGAAAAAGACGCAAAGGCGATGCCGATGCCGGTTAATATGCCGCCGGTTAGATGCAACGCCAAACCGCTTTCGGCGATGCTCATGCCGGCGACTCCGAGGCTGTAGAGAATCGCGCCGAACATAATCACGCGCGCGGCGCCAAACCGGTCGGCGAGCGCGCCGGCGAAGGGCAACGCGATACCCCACAGCAAATTCTGCAACGCCATCGCCAACGCAAAAGTTTCGCGCGACCAGTCGTGCGCCACAGTCATCGGCTCAAGGAATAATCCAAACGACGAGCGAAGACCAAAACCGATGTTGGAAATGGCGCAACCGGCGAGGATGACGATTAAGACGGTGCGCAGCGGGAAATGGCGGAAGGACATGATTTGTGTGACGGAATTTTGCAGTAACGGAAGGACTTTTTTATTTCTCCGGGTGGCCAAAAACGGATTCAATCGTTCACTTGGCGGGCGACTCTTGCGCAATTAAGAGTCCGCTGAAATAAATCATTAATCCGCCGCTGGTT
>JAHRAW010000189.1 GCA_020027415.1 Gammaproteobacteria bacterium | reverse complement strand
AGAACAAAATAATTTTGGCGCGAAGCAGACGGATGTCCAGATTCATCAGTATAGTGGATGTACCCGACTGAATGGAAAAGACGCCGGAGTTATCAATGGCACTACGCGATAAAACAACAATGAATTTGCTTCCCTACCCCCGCAACCGCCCACCCTGCGGGTCAAACAGCGGTTCGCTCAGCAGGCGGGCTTTGTGCGGCAAGCCAAGCACCGCGATTTCATACTCATCGTTTGCGTCCATCGCATCGGCGTTAATGTAGCCCAAGGCGAGCGATTGCTCTACGCTGAAGCCATACGAACCGGAGGTTACCCGACCGACATACTGTCCGTTTTTGTAAATCGTTTCCCCGCCCCACGCGTCCGCATGGTCGGTTTCAAGCGCGAAACTGCGCAGCAATTGTCGCGGCGGTTGCGCCTGCACTTTTTGCCATGCCTCTTTGCCGAGAAATTCGGCTTTGTCGGTTTTCACCAGTTGCGCCAAGCCGCTTTCGTGGGGATACCACTCCGGCGAATATTCCCGCCCCCAACTGCCGTAGCCCTTTTCTATTCGCAGCGAACCCAACGCGCGCGAGCCGATTGGCTTGATGTCAAACTCCGCCCCTTCGGCAAGAATGGCGCGATACAGCGACAACTGATTTTCCTCCGCGACATAAATTTCATAGCCGAGGTCGCCGGTGAACGAAACCCGAATTAGAATCGCTTGATAGCCGTTAATTTCCACCAGCCGATTGCGCATGAAAGGGAACTCCTCATTGCTGAACGGCATGCCGGTTAGTTTTTGTAATAACCCCCGCGCTTGCGGTCCAGCGATATTAAAGCCGACCAACGCCTCGGTTACGGAGCGAAACGAAACTCCTGTGGCGGGCAGGTGTTGTTGGAAAATTCGTTGATGATAGTCCTCGGCGATGCCGGATCCAATCATCAAAATGCGCTCGTCCGCCAGCCGCGCGACGGTGAAATCGCCCGCCACCCCGCCGCGCTGGCTCAATAGCGGCGCTAAGCAAGTGCGCCCGACTTGTTGCGGCACTCGGTTGGCGAGCAGGCGTTCCAGCCACGCGCCGGCTTGGCGACCGGTGATTTCATATTTGGCGAAGTTGGAGGTATCCACCACCCCGAGCGAAGCCCGCAGCGCGCGGCATTCGGCGGCGACCGTGGCAAACCACTTGGGGCGTTCAAAACTGAAATGATCCACCGCCTGCATACCGCGCGGCGCAAACCAGTGCGGGTGTTCCCAGCCGTACGACAGCCCAAACACCGCGCCCATTTCCTGCTGCAGCGAGTACACCGGGCGCGTTTTGAGCGGTCTGCCGGCGGCGCGTTCTTCCAAAGGAAAATGAATGCGAAAGCGCGAAGAGTACGCATCCAACGCCCGCGCTTTGGTGAATTTTTGATCTGCCCACGCGCCGAAGCGGGTCACATCCCACGGCAACATATCCAGTTCCGGCTCGCCCTCTATCAGCCACTGCGCCACGCACAGCCCCAGCCCGGCGCTTTGGCTAAAACCGGGGATAATGCCGCAGCAGACGAAGTAGTTTTTCAGCCCCGGCATCGGTCCCACCAAGGCGGACGCATCCGGCGACCAGATCATCGGGCCATTAATAATGCGCTTGATGCCCGCCTCTGCCAACACCGGCACGCGTTCGCAGGCGCGCAGTACATTGTCTTCAATGCGCTCCAAATCGGGTTGCAATAAATCGTGTCCGAAATCCAGCGGCGTGCCGTGTTCGCTCCAAAATCTGCCGTCGCGTTCATACGCGCCGACCAACAAGCCGTTGCCTTCCTGACGCATGTAGTATTCGTGGTCGCGGTCGGCGACCGCCGGCAACTCATGCTCTCGTTCGGCAATGGCGGGAATTTCTTCGGTGACAAAATACTGATGTTCCATAGTGATGAGCGGCAAGGTGAAGCCCGCCAGGTTGGCAACTTCGCGCGCCCACAGCCCGGCTGCGTTAATCACAAAATCGGCTTGGAGTACGCCTTTGGGCGTGACCACCTGCCAGCCGTCCGCGCCATCGCTGCGGCGCGGCTTGGTTTCCAACACCGGCGTAAAGCGGTAAATTTGCGCGCCGCGCTGCCGCGCACCCTGCGCATACGCATGGGTTACGCCAGACGGATCCACATGCCCGCTCAGCGGTTCATACATCGCGCACAAGACATCGTCAATTTTCAGCAACGGGTTGAGATCAACAATTTCTTGGCGCGAGATTTCGTAAAACTCGGCGGCAAACGCGCTCGCTTTGGCGGCTTGTATGCGCAACTGATGCACGCGGTCTTTGCTGCACGCCAGATACAAACTGCCGGGCTGATGCACTCCGCATGATTGTCCGGTTTCCTGTTCAAGTTCGGCGTACAATTTCATCGTGTAATACTGCAAGCGAGAGATATTGTTGTTGTCGTGCAACCCATGGATGCCGGCCGCCGCGTGCCAAGTGGAGCCGGAAGTTAATTCATCGCGCTCCAATAACACCACATCCTTCCATCCCAGTTTGGTCAGGTGATACAAAATGCTGCAACCCACCAAGCCGCCGCCGATTACCGCCACTTGCGCGTGTGTTTTCATGGTCAGAGCCAAGCAGAAAATAAGTGGAAAGAAAAGTGGAAGCAGCGCGCAACGCGCAACGCAAAATAAAAGTCATGTCCGCGCGCGAGAAAAAATTGAATTGGCGTGTTGCTTGATGCGCGCGCAGGCTTGCATTAACGGCTCCTCATCCACGCACAGGCTAACGCGCAACAAATTTGCGCCGCAGGCGCCGAAGCCGTCGCATGGCAGAATCGCCACCTGGTGTTGCGCCAACAACTCGGTCGCGAACTCGCGCGCCGATACCGGCATCTCGCTGATATCACACACCAAGAACATACCGCCCGCCGCGCTGAATAACTTCAAGCCGCGCACGGCTTCCAATTGTTGCAACAGAATCTCCCGGCGCCGATCCAGTTGCGCGCGAATCTGTTGTGCAGTGGCGTTGCCGGCAGCAAGCGCGACCACCGCCGCATCCTGAATAAACTCGGGCAGCCCATACGCCATGCACAGCGCGAGGTTGTATAAGTGCGTTATCACCGCGCGCGGCGCAACCACCCAGCCGAGCCGCCAGCCGGTCATGCGATGCGATTTGGATACGCTGGATACGCTGATGCATACCTGCTCGGCATGCGGAAAACTGAGCGGGGTGGCGCGCTCCGCGTCGGTCAACAATTCTTGATACACATCGTCGTTAATCAACCAGATTTTGCGCTTCACGCATTCCTGCACGATGGCGGCATATTGCGCGCGCGGATAGACCACGCCCAGCGGATTATTCGGCGAATTAAGCACGATGGCGCGGGTGCGCGAGGTGATGCGCGCGATGATGTCGTTTGAGTCAATTTGAAAGCCGTTTTCAAATTTCACCGGCACGCTGACCAGAGTCGCCCCCGAAGCCGAAAAGGTGGCTGGATAAGTGGTGTAATACGGCTCCGACAGAATCACCTCGTCGCCCTTCTCCAACAAACACTGAGCGACCGCGAACAACGCATTTTGCGCGCCGGCGAAAATCGCGCAATTGGTTTCGTCCACCGCCTGCCCGGTGAGTTCGCCATGGCGCTTCGCCACCGCCCGCCGCAAATCCAAGTTGCCGCTAATGGAAGTGTAGTGATGCCGCCCGCTGCGCAGGCTGTCAATCGCCGCCGCCACGATCGGCTGCGGAGTAAATTGCGCGCGCTCTTCGCCGATGCTCAGGATGATGATATCTTCGCCCGCTTGTCGGCGCGCCAAGCCGTCATAATGCACTTGCCATGCATCCACGCCATCATCGGCGATGCGGTCGGTTAGGCTGGAGAATTTCATGTCAACCGCAGTGTAGCAGTTTCACAGCGGCGGATTCAAGGCGGCGGGCGAATAAACATGGTAGGATTCACCAATCAAACTTGCCCGCATGCAGCCCTAAACACCATGAAAGATTACGCCTCGCGAGGTTACTTATCGGTCGGAGAAGTGGCCATATATTTGGGCATTTCAGTCAAAGATGTGCACCGGCTGGCGCGTTGCGATGCGCTAAAAAGTTACAAATCAACCAGCGGACAATATCGCTTTGCCCTCGCCGAGGTCAAAAAAATCAACGGCGCCGAGCACCGCAAAAAACCCGTGAGAATGGAGGCGGAAACGGTGCTGAACATTCGCGGAACCGCACAAAAACTCTATCTCGGCGATGCCCGCCGAATGACCGCCTTGGGCGATGAAAGCGCGCACTTGGCAATCACCTCACCCCCTTATTTCAACGCCAAAATGTATTCACAAAATGATGCGGAAGATTTGGGAAATATTCACGACTTGGAAGAATGGTTTTCACAGATTGGGCAAGTGTGGAGCGATGTGTTTCGCGTTTTGCAGGGCGGCATAAAGTTTTTTCTCAATATTATTAAATT
>JAHRAW010000180.1 GCA_020027415.1 Gammaproteobacteria bacterium | reverse complement strand
CTTTCTTTTCTCATGCACTAACCATCCCCATTCCCAGTTGCCCTCGATGAAACTCGCCAGCAAATCCCGCCCATTAACTTGTCGGCGGAGCATGGTATGTGCGGCATAGTCGGCATTTACTGCAAATCGGCGGCGATGGAGGCGCAGTTGGGCAGCATGCTTGCGGCGATGTTGTTGCAAATGACCGAGCGCGGAGCGGATAGCGCTGGGGTTGCGGTGTATCGCAATGCGGCGGCGGCGCGCACTAAAATTACGCTGCAATCTCGGCATGCGGCGGTGGATTGGGCGGCGATTCAGCGCATCATTCAAAGCGATTTGGATGCGACTGCGACGCTGACCCAGGTGGCGAATCATGCGGTGGTGTGCGTCGCAGAATCAGTCGGGCAAGACGCGCAAGTTGCAAGTTGGGTGGCCGCGCATTTGGACGGGGTGAATATCACCAGCCTCGGCCGGAGTATTGAAATCTATAAGGAAAAGGGTTTGCCGCAGGATATTATTCAGCGTTTCAAACTCAATCAAATGCACGGTTCGCACGCGCTTGGGCATACGCGCATGGCGACTGAAAGCGCGGTGACCACCGAGCATTCGCATCCGTTTTCCACCGGGCTGGATTTGTGTTTGGTGCATAACGGTTCGCTGTCCAATCACAATCGTTTGCGCGAGCAACTGCGCGCCGAGGGCATTCGCTTTCAGACCGATAACGATAGCGAAGTGGCGGCTGGTTATTTAACTTGGCGGCTGTCGCAGGGCGCGACTTTGACCGAAGCCATGCAAGCCGCGCTGGTTGATTTGGATGGGTTTTATACTTTCGCCATTGGTACGCGCGATGGTTTTGCGGTGCTGCGCGATCCGATTGCTTGTAAGCCGGCGATCCTCGCGGAAACGGAGGAGTGGGTGGCGATGGCGTCCGAATATCGCGCCATCGCGCAGTTGCCAAACAGCCACCAAGCGAAAATCTGGGAGCCGCAACCGGCGACGATTTACAACTGGGAGCGCAACGCGGCATGACATCGCGCCCTCAGCAGCCTAAGCAAACTAAGCAAACTAAGCAAACCGCGCCAACTGAGTTTGACTTGCGCGATGCACCGGTGCGCGAACTCAATCGCGCGTTGCACGCATTGACTGGGTCGCGCTTATCGCATTCAGCGTGCGCGACGGTGCGGGTGGTTAATCCGGGCGGCAAACATAACATTGCGGTCGGCGCGGATGTTGACGCCGATATTGCGATTGACGGGCATGTCGGTTACTACTGCGCGGCGATGAATCAGCATGCCAACATTGTCGTGCGCGGCAACGCCGGACCGGGCTTGGCGGAGAATATGATGTCCGGCAAAGTGATGGTGCAGGGCGATGCTTCGCAGTATTGCGGCGCCACCGCGCACGGCGGTTTGTTAGTCATTCACGGCAACGCCGCCGCGCGCTGCGGCATATCCATGAAAGGCGTGGATATTGTGGTGGGCGGGGATATCGGTCACATGAGCGCGTTTATGGCGCAAAGCGGACGCTTGGTGGTGTGCGGCGATGCCGGCGATGCGTTGGGAGATTCCATTTATGAAGCGCGCATTTATGTGCGCGGCAAGGTGCGCAGTCACGGCGCGGATTGCGTGGAAAAACCGATGCAGGCGGAACATCGCCAGGAACTGACGCAGTTGTTGCAGCAAGCCGAGTTGGGCGTGGGCGAATTGAACTTGGACGATTTTCGGCGGTATGGTTCGGCGCGAGAGTTGTATCATTTCAAAACCGATAACGCGGGTTCGTATTGACGATGGATGGTTGTTAGGGTGCGCTACGCTGCGCCGCCGCTAACAAAACCGCTTTCATCCCTCCAAACTGAATAGATAAATTTCAATGAGCAAACCAATTGACCATACTTGGTTAACCGAATCGCATACTTTCTCGCGCCCGGTCATCCGCGAAATTCAGCGCGCCGCGCGCGAAGGCATCTACGACATTCGCGGTTTTGGCGCCAAGCGCAAACTGCCCACCTTTGATGATTTGCTGCTACTCGGCGCCAGCATGTCGCGATATCCGCTGGAAGGCTATCGCGAAAAATGCGACACCGCGGTCACCTTGGGCGACCGCTACGCCGAAAATCCGCTCACCATCGACATCCCCATTACTATCGCCGGCATGAGTTTTGGCTCGTTGTCGGCGTCCGCCAAAGAGGCGTTGGGCAGGGGCGCCTCGGCGGTTGGCACCAGCACCACCACCGGCGACGGCGGCATGACTCCCGAAGAACGCCGCCATTCCAATTTGCTGGTGTATCAATACTTGCCGTCGCGCTACGGCATGAATCCGCATGATTTACGCGCCGCCGATGCGATTGAAATCGTGGTCGGGCAGGGCGCCAAACCGGGCGGCGGCGGCATGCTGTTCGGACAGAAAATCAGCCAGCGGGTGGCGAAAATGCGCAACCTGCCGCCGGGCATAGACCAGCGCAGCGCGTGTCGGCATCCGGATTGGACCGGCCCCGACGACCTCGCCATCAAAATTCAAGAACTGCGCGAAATCACCGATTGGAAAGTGCCGATTTACGCCAAAGTCGGCGCCAGCAGACCGTTCTATGATGTGCAGTTGGCAGTCAAAGCCGGCGCCGATGTGGTGGTGGTGGACGGCATGCAAGGCGGCACCGCAGCGACCCAAGAAGTGTTCATAGAGCATGTCGGCATTCCCACCTTGCCGGCGACGCGGTTGGCGGTGGAAGCCTTGCAAGCAGCCGGCGTGCATCGCAAAGTTCAGTTAATCGTTTCCGGCGGTATCCGCAGCGGCGCCGATGTCGCCAAAGCACTCGCCTTGGGTGCCGATGCGGTTTCCATCGGCACCGCCGCACTCATCGCCATGGGCGACAACAGCCCCGAATTTGAGCGACAATACAACGCGCTCGGCAGTAGCGCCGGCTACTATGATGACTATCAAGCCGGCAACGACCCGGCCGGCATTTCCACCCAGAATGCGAAATTAAGCAAACGCTTGGACGCCGAAGTGGCCGGTCGCCGCCTCGCTAATTATTTGCGCTGCCTTACCTTAGAAACGCAAACCATGGCGCGCGCCGCCGGTAAAAGCGATGTGCGTAATTTGGAGCCGGAAGATTTGGTGGCGCTAACCGTGGAAGCCGCGGCGATGGCGAAGGTGCCGCTGGCTGGGACTGAGTGGGTGCCGGGGGTAAAATAGCGTACAAACGTTATTTTTCAATTTGAGGTTACGTTCACATGTCCGCCAAAGATTCCTACAACGATTTTATTCGGAGATTGATCTTATTGATTAAGAAGAATCCGTTGTTGATAACAACCACATTGAGCAATATTTTTACAATGAGGATTATCGGCAATAAAACGCATGGCGATTTGGCTGAAATAGCGGTCTCCGAATTTATAAATCAA
>JAHRAW010000149.1 GCA_020027415.1 Gammaproteobacteria bacterium | reverse complement strand
GCGAAAGAGGAGATTCCCGCTTTCGCAGGAATGACTAAGTAGGGAGACGGGAATGACGGTTGAAGTTTGAAGGACCGTTGAATTTTCTAAATTTAATTTTTTTTCTAAGCGCGCCCATGAAACAATTTCGCGGCACCACCATCCTCTCCGTGCGCCGTCACCAGCAAGTTGTAATTGGCGGCGACGGGCAAGTCTCCATGGGCGATACCATGATGAAAGGCAACGCGCGCAAAGTGCGGCGGCTGTATCACGACAAAGTGCTCGCCGGTTTTGCCGGCGGCACAGCGGATGCCTTCACTCTGTTTGAGCGGTTTGAAGGCAAACTGGAAAAGCACCAAGGGCAACTGGTGCGCGCTGCGGTGGAAATGGCGAAGGACTGGCGCGCCGACCGCATGCTGCGCCGACTGGAAGCGTTGTTGGCGGTGGCGGACTCAGCCTCGTCGCTGATTATTTCCGGCAATGGCGATGTGATTGAGCCGGAACATGGCGTAATGGCGATTGGCTCCGGCGGCAACTACGCCAAATCCGCGGCGTTGGCGTTGTTGCAAAACACCGAACTATCGGCAACAAAAATCGTGCAACAAAGCCTCGCCATCGCCGCGCAAATCTGCGTGTATACCAACGCGCAACTGACCATTGAAGCGATTGATTTTTAATGACAAATCCGCGCACCAACCCAATACGCGCTTCCCGCCGTCATTCCCGCTCAAAAGACTGCGGGAATGACGAAGTAGGGGCGGCGAAAATGCCCTCGTTTTTAATTATATAATCCGCGCCATGACTGAAATGACCCCCCGCGAAATCGTTGAAGAACTGGATAAGCATATTATCGGGCAGCAGCAAGCCAAGCGTTCGGTTGCCATCGCGCTGCGCAATCGCTGGCGGCGCAGCCAAGTGGAAGCCGCGTTGCGGGTGGAAATTACGCCGAAGAACATTTTGATGATTGGACCGACCGGAGTCGGCAAAACGGAGATTTCGCGGCGCTTGGCGAAACTGGCGAACGCGCCGTTCATCAAAGTGGAAGCGACCAAATTCACCGAAGTGGGATATGTCGGGCGCGAAGTGGATTCCATTATCCGCGATTTGGCGGATATGGCGGTCAAGATGACGCGCGAAAACGCGATGCAGAAAGTGCGCGCGCGCGCCGAGGATGCGGCCGAAGAACAAGTGCTGGATTTGCTGATACCGCCGCCGCGGGACGCCGAGCAGCCGCCCGCCGAGAGCGCGGCGCGGCAGAAGTTTCGCAAAGCCCTGCGCGAGGGCAAATTGGACCAACAGGAAGTGGAAATTGAGGTCGGCGCCACCGCGGTGGGCGTGGAGATTTTCGCGCCGCCGGGCATGGAGGAAATGACCAGCCAACTACAAAGTATGTTCCAAAACATGGGCGGGCAGAAAACCCGCCGCCGCAAAGTCAAAATTGCCAGCGCGCTCAAACTGCTCACCGAAGAAGAAGCCGCAAAACTAATCAACGATGAAGATATCAAGCACCTCGCGATGGAGCGCGTGGAACAGCATGGCATCGTGTTCGTGGATGAGATCGACAAAATTGTCGGGCGCAACGCCGCCGGGCATAGCGGCGCCGATGTCTCGCGCGAAGGCGTGCAGCGCGACCTGCTGCCATTAGTGGAAGGCACCACCGTTTCCACCAAATACGGCGTCATCAAAACCGACCACATTTTATTTATCGCTTCGGGCGCGTTCCAACTGAACAAGCCTTCAGACCTGATACCCGAATTGCAAGGTCGGCTGCCCATCCGCGTAGAACTGAGCGCCCTGACCAGCGATGATTTCGTGCGCATTTTGACCGAACCGAACGCCTCGCTGACCGACCAGTATCAAGCGTTGTTAGCCACCGAAGGCGTGCAACTGAAATTCACCAAGCGCGGCGTGCAGCGCATCGCCGAAGCCGCGTGGCGGGTTAACGAACAAACCGAAAACATCGGCGCCCGTCGCCTGCATACCGTCATGGAACGGTTGCTTGAAGTGATTTCGTTTGAAGCCGCTGACCAAGCCGGGCAACGCACGGTGGTTGATGAGGAGTATGTTGATCAGTATCTGAAAGGATTGGTGGAAGACCAAGATTTATCGCGCTATATCCTGTAACGAGTCTTATGGCGCGCGGCGCGCGGTTTTAATAAGTTGGTTTATTTTGAGTTGCATGGAGTATGTATGCCGCCATTATGCGCGAGAAGCAATCGTCATCCCCACGAAACGCCCCCCATTTGTTATTCCCGCGATTTTTCCTACGCCGTCATTCTCGCGATCTGTTAAGCGGGAGACTGCCGGAATGACGCAGCGGAGCGAGGTGTGAGTGACGGGGTATAATTGAGCGGGAATCTCCTTTTTCTGCGCACCATGCAAGATAAGCAACCAGCAGTATATATCCTCGCCAATCCATATAACGCGTCTTCTAGCGCAGCCTATAACGCGCCGCGCGGCCGCCGCCCACGCCGCGTGGTTTGGCGGTGGCGGATAGCGAGCGCGGGCTGAGTGGGTATGGGAGTGGGGGCGCCGGTTCGCGCGCTCATCGGCGCCAGCCGATTCTTGTTGCTGTTGTTTGCCATTGCGGCCGGCGCGTTGCTGTGCTTGGTGGGCGGCTTATTGAGTCGCCGCCGCTTCGCCAAACTGGCGCGGTGGTGGTCTATCCTTATGCTCAAATTGCTCGGCGTCGCCGGTCGCTATCGCGGAGCCATGCGGGTCGGCGGCGCGTTGCTGCTCAGCAATCACATTTCATGGCTGGATGGGCTGGTGTTCGGCGCGCGCTGGCGGGTGATTTTTCTCGGCAACCACCGCCTCGCAAATTGGTTCGTGTTGGGGTGGATGTTCAAGCGCGCCGGAATGTTGTTTATAGAACGCGGCAAAGGCGCGCAGCAAGCGCTTGGCCAACTCCGCGCCGCGTTGCAACAAGGTCATACGGTGGTGTTGTTTCCAGAAGGCAAAACCACCGACGGCAAAACCGTGCTCCGTTTTCAGCCGCGCTTGTTGCAAGCGGCGATTGCGGCGCCGGCGCCAGTGCAAGCCGCCGCGCTCCGCTACTTGGATACGGCCGGCAGGCGGGTGGTGCATTGTTCTTTCGCCGGCGATGTCACGCTTCGGCAAAGCGTATGGAGGTGCCTCACTGGCCCCAAGGTGGTCGCCGAAATTACCCTGTTTGCGCCGCTACCCCCGAGCACGGATCGCCAAGCGTTAGCGCAACGCGCGCACCGCTTGGTGGCGGCGGTGGTGGAATCTGGGCCGCGTGAGCCGTGCGACTCGCGCGCTGAGGCTGATGGCCGCATGGAAATCGAACATGCCGAGTAAAACTGCCCTGAGACCTCGTCGCCCGTCATTCCGACCCCCCGCCCCAGCCGTCTTTTTTAAGTATATCCGCCGTCGCCCCTTGAAATTGAGAAAATGGTTGGCACTCTCATGCCAGAAGTGCTAATATCCACCTAATTACAGAAGGCAAGAGGAGCCTGGTAGATGATGAAGCAGAAAATACCCGTCGCCATCCAGCCCGCGGTGCATGAAGGTTTGGGCGCTTATATGCAGGCGGTGCATGCGGCGCCGATTTTGTCGGCGCAGCGCGAGCGCGAACTGGCGCTTCGCTACCGCAACCACGACGATTTAGATGCGGCGCGCGAATTGGTGGTGTCCCACCTGCGTTATGTGGTCAAGGTGGCGCGCGGTTTCATGGGGTATGGCTTGCCGCTGACCGACTTAATCCAAGAAGGCAGCATTGGCTTGATGAAGGCGGTCAAACGCTATGACCCGAATCGTGATGTGCGATTGGTGTCGTTTGCGGTTCACTGGATTAAGGCGGAAATTTATGATTATGTGCTACGTAACTGGCGCGTGGTCAAAATCGCCACCACCAAAACGCAGCGCAAATTGTTTTTCAACCTGCGTAAATCACGCGCCCGCTTGGGTTGGATGAAAAACCATGAGGTGGACAAACTGGCTGAGGAATTGCAGGTGGAGGCGTCCGCGGTGCGCCAGATGGAGGCGCGGTTAAGCGGCGGCGATATCGCGTTTGACGCAGCCGCCGAGCAGGATGACGACGAGCCAATGTTGGCGCCGGCCCAACATCTTGGCGACAGCCGCTATGACCCAGCCGTGGTGGTGGATAACTTGCAACAGCAAAACGCAACGCAGCAGCAGGTGGCAACGGCGTTGTCGCAACTGGATGAACGGAGTCGCGACATCATTTCGCGCCGCTGGTTGGGCGAGAAAAAACCAACCTTGCATGCGCTCGCCGCTGAATACGGGGTGTCGGCGGAAAGAATTCGCCAAATAGAAGCCCGCGCGCTGGAGAAAATGAAAGGCGCAATTGCGGCGTAATCCGCGCGGCGCGCGCGAAATTCGCTTCGCTTCGGCCCCGCCCCGCTCAACCCCGCGTAGCATAAACACTCCCCGGCGGCGCCCGTGCGCGCCGAGAAATTACCGAAACTGAAACACCACCTGCAACTGATAGTAGGGGGCGGTCGCGCTCAGTTGGAAGCGGTTGTCGGTTACCGCAAACTGGGCGCTGATATTTTCGCTTAGGTTGGCTTGCAAGCCATAGGTGACTTGGTGCTTTGCAGTCGGCAACGCAAACACCTGTAACTTGTCGCGCAAATCGGTGGTCTTCAAGTATTCATTGAGCAGCATGGCGGAAAGCGCAAACCCGATGACATACGCCGCCGCCGCCCTATCGTTGTTTTCTTTTTGCGCGGCGTGGCGGCTGCTTGAAGTTGCGCCAGCCGCTCTCGCACGGCGGCTTCAATTGCCGGCGGCAGTTGCTCGGTGACCTTCAAGTCAACCAACACTTCCAGCACCAGCGCAAGCGTTTGCTTGCGCACATCCTCAATATCGCTTGGGGTGGCTCC
>JAHRAW010000136.1 GCA_020027415.1 Gammaproteobacteria bacterium | reverse complement strand
CGGCATATACTGCCCAATACCATCTCGCCGTTATTGGTGATTTCCACGGTGCAAGTCGCCAACGCCATCATCACCGAAGCGGCGTTGGCGTTCCTTGGTTTAGGCATGCCCATTACCAAGCCATCGTTGGGTTCGCTCATTCGCAACGGCTTTGAATTTATTTTCAGCGGTTCATGGTGGATTACGGCGTTTCCGGCGTGCGTGCTGGTGGTGTTGATTCTAGCCATCAACTTGCTCGGCGATTGGTTGCGTGATGTGCTGAACCCGCGCGTATATGATCGTTGAGCGGGCAAACAAGTTGCGCGATATGGCACCTTTACTTAGCGTCAACAATTTAGAAGTGGTGTTCCCACTGCGCAGCGGAGCGGTAAGCGCCATCCGCGATGTGAGTTTTGAACTTGCCAAAGGCGAGCGGCTTGGCATCGTCGGCGAGAGCGGCGCCGGCAAATCGGTGACGGCGTTTGCCATTCTCAACTTACTCAGTAAGCCCGGTTATCTGGCGGGCGGCAGCGTGCGCTTTGCCGGCAACAATTTGGCAACCTTAAATGAGGAAAGCCTGCGCCGGATTCGCGGCAATCAAATTAGCATGATCTTTCAAGACCCGATGATGACGCTCAACCCAGTGTTGACCATCGGCGCGCAGATGAGTGAGAGTTTGCGCGCGCACCGCGCTATCAGCCGCCGACAAGCGCGCCGCATCGCGCTGGAAAAATTGCAAGCGGTGCAAATTCCTTCCGCGGAAACCAGACTGGCGCAGTATCCGCATGAACTATCCGGCGGCATGCGACAACGAGTGGTGATTGCCATTGCGCTGTTGAGCGACCCGCAAATCATCATCGCCGATGAACCAACCACGGCGTTGGATGTGACCATTCAGGCGGAAATTCTCCAATTGTTGTTGCGGCTGTGCAACGATTTCGCCGTCGGGCTGATTTTAATCACTCATGACTTGGGGGTCGTGTCGGCGGTGACGCAGCGCATATTGGTGATGTATGCGGGGCGGATTGTGGAGCGCGGGCGCACCGAGGAAGTCATTCGCCGACCGCTGCACCCCTATACGCAGGGCTTGTTGGCGGCGTTGCCGGAACAAACCTTGCCCGGACAGCGCCTGCAGCAAATTCCGGGGAGCATGCCATCGTTGCAAGAAATCCCGGCCGGCTGCTCATTCCACCCGCGCTGCCAATACGCCCAAGCGATATGCAGCCAAGCGTCGCCGGAGTTGTCGGCAAAAGGCGCGCGCGCCGCCGCTTGTCACTTTCCGCTCAATCCTGCGCGCTAACCGAACTAACCGAACCATCGCCGCTCGCCATGCAACCGACTGACCCGCGCACTCTGCTAACGCTGCGCGACCTGCACAAGGAATTTGACATCTCCGGCGGGTTGCTCAACCAGTTATCTTTTGCGCGCGGAAAATTGCGCCGAAACCGCGCCACAGTCAAAGCCATCAACGGCGTTTCATTGGATATCGTACCAGGCGAGGCGTTGTGCTTGGTGGGGGAGAGCGGCTGCGGCAAGACCACGGTGGGGCGCACCATCATGGGCTTGCTGTCGCCGACCCGCGGCACGGTGCATTATCAACACCGGCGCATTGACCATTTGCGGCGCGCCGCGCGGTTGCCGTACCGCAAAAAGATGCAAATGATTTTTCAGAACCCGTATGCGTCCTTGAACCCGCGCAAAAGCGTGGCGAAGACTTTATTAGAACCAGCAGAGTTTCATTTCCCGGAAATTTCCGCCGCCGCGCGACGGCAAAAAGTCGCCGAAGTCATGCAAGCGGTGGGCGTGGAAGCCGCGTGGGGAACGCGCTTTCCGCACGAGTTTTCCGGCGGGCAGCGGCAGCGCATCAGCATTGCCAGGGCGTTGATGGTGGATCCCGAATTTATCGTCGCCGATGAACCGGTTTCGGCTTTGGATGTGTCCATTCAGGCGCAAGTTTTGAATCTGCTGAAGCAAGCCGCTGAGGAGCGCGGTTTGACCTATTTATTCATCACCCACGATTTGTCGGTGGTGGAGCATTTCGGCACGCGCGTTGCGGTCATGTATTTGGGGCGAATTTGTGAATTGGGCACTTGCCGAGAAGTGTTTTCATCCCCTCGTCATCCCTATACCCGCGCGCTGTTAAGCGCGATACCCAAAGTTGGGCGCGGTTCCAGCCGCCACTCAGTTCATCACAAACCCAACCTCAAACTTAAAGGCGAAGTGCCGACTCCGATTCACCTGCCAAGCGGTTGCGTCTTTCACGCGCGCTGCGCGCACGCCACTGATATCTGCACTGCCCGCATACCGCCGTTGCAAACCACTGCCAGCGGGGTGCAAGTGGCGTGCCACGCAGTAGCGCAACAGCGCATTTGAGATTTGAAACGGGGGCGATTAAGCCCCCCGGCCTGATGCGTTGCAACGTCGGCAGGGCATGTCTCCCTTATTCCATTTGTCTTTTGTACAGTGAATCGTGATGGCTTTTTTAGCCTCATCCACATCCATGTAATATCCCTGCGAGCATTCCGGACACTGCGCCGGATTTTTATTTGCGCGGCAACCGAGTTGGTTTTCTATTGCAATGCAGAGAATTGGATGTCCGCAACCCTCGCAATTAAATGCGACATTGTTGCCGAAAGGAAAAGCGTGAATCGGCTTATTCTCAGAATTAACTACTTTGAAACCAGTGATTCTCATGCTCCCTCCATTGCGACGAAAAACGAAATCTGACTGTATAAGGGGGCGGCAGGGTTGTCAATAGGTGCTCAAGAAAAATTGGAATATAGTAAAACCTGGGCTGATTTTTGCAAACCAGCCCAGATTCATACCAGCGGATTAGAACCGATAGGCAACGCCCAAGCGCAAGCCTAAGGAGTCCAGTTCAATCTTCTCTGAACCCAGCACGGTTTCATCGCCATAGTCGGCATATTCAAGAGCCGCATGCCAGACCCACTGGTC
>JAHRAW010000098.1 GCA_020027415.1 Gammaproteobacteria bacterium | reverse complement strand
CTTGATCAGTGCATTCAAGATAGAACGAACACCGTTCGTCGATCGAATCGAGAACTTCTCGCCGATCTCCCGTATCGTTGGCGGAATACTCTTCTCAAGAATTTTCTTTGAGATAAAATCATAAATCTGTTTTTGCCTTGCTGTCGGCTTTTCCTGAAACGAGGTAATTCTGCCGCGCGCAGCGCAATGCACCACGCCGTAGTTGGCAAGCCGTTCGCGCGCCACCCGATTGACTACGATACTCGCTATCGCGCCGCGCTGCCAATGCATGCGCAACGCCGCGGTTAAGTCAAGGTCAAAAATTGCATCGCCGCAAACCACCAGAAAAGTGTCGTCAAAAAATCCGCCGAATTCGTGCACGCGCTTGATGCCGCCGGCGGAACCGAGCGGCTCGCTGAGTACTTTGCCGTTTTCAATATGCCCCTCAAAGGAATAGCCGATATTGACCCCCCAACGCCGCCCATTGCCAAAATAATTTTCAATGGCTTCGGGCAGGTGGCTGACATTGACCATGATGTCGTTGAAGCGGTGCGCGGCGAGTTGTTCAACCAGATATTCCATCACCGGCTTGCCCAACAGCGGAATCATCGGTTTGGGCAGTTCGTGGGTCAGCGGTTGCACGCGCGTGCCGCGCCCAGCCGCTAAGATCATGGCTTTCATAACAGCAGGGGGCGTCCGCCATAGCCGACCGCGGCGGCGGCGAGTGTGGTTGATGTACGGTGGTATGGCACCGTGAAAAAAGCCCCGCAAGACGAAGCTACGACGAGGCTTTTTTCGCCGAGCGGGGCGTCAGGAGGGTTCAGTCATCGCCGCCGAAGATGCCGAAAATATGCAACAGGCTCATGAACAGGTTATAAATGGTGATGTAGAGGGTGATCGTTGCCATGATGTAGTTGGTTTCGCCGCCATGCACGATTTGGCTGGTTTGAAACAGAATCAAGCCCGACATCAACAACACGAACATCGCCGACACCGCCAACGACAACGCCGGAATGGAAAATATCGCCGCGCCCAGCCCGGCGACAAACGCCACCAAGATGCCCACCATCAGCATGCCACCGATGAAGGTGAAATCCTTCTTGGTGGTCAGCACATAACTGGACAGCGCGACAAAAATAATGCCGGTGCCGCCGAGCGCAGTCATCACAATTTGTCCGCCGTTGCTCATCGAATTCATGTAGAGCCCGACGATGGGACCGACGGTGAACCCCATAAACCCGGTGAACGCGAACACCAACACCAACCCGAGCGGTGAGTTACGGAATTTGGTGGTCAAGAACAGCAACCCAAACCATCCGACGAGGGTAATAATCATTCCCAGCGGCGGCGTACCCATTGCCATGGCGAGCCCCGCCATGAGCGCGCTGAATAGCAGGGTCATGGCGAGCAGCATGTAGGTATTTCGCAATACCTTATTCATCTCCAAGCCGCTCGCGCGCACGCGAGTTACGGTATTTTCAAATCCAACCATTTCACTACCTCCGCAAAAGCAGAAAGAAAAAAATTCAACGGGTGATAAACGATGCGTCATAAGCGGCGGTTTCGCCACGAGCGGCGGAATCACCACAAGCGGCGCGAATCGCCATCAACTTCATGGCAATCAAAACGCTTGTGCGCTTGAGCCTGCACGCATGATATATGATTAGTTGCCAGAAAATCAAGAGGAAAAGCATGAAAATACGCGCGCAAAACCGCCCGCCAAGCGCGCCCGACTCAGGTCGTGGTGGAATGATATTGCGCGAATACTGCCGGCGCGGGGCGGTCGGGCTGTGCTGTAGCCTGGCGGCGCTGACCGCCACCTTGCAGGCGGACTCGCCCGCGGCGTTGCGAGTGGGCAATTTTTCAAACGCCGCCGCCGGCGACGCCCATCCCGCCAACTGGAAGCCCCTCACCTTCACCAACAGCGGCGCGCCGACGCGGTATCGGTTGGTGTCTGAGCGCGGCACGGTGGTGTTGCAAGCCGAGAGCCACGACTCGGCTTCGGGGTTGACTCGCGAGATTGCCATTGACCCGTCTCAGTATCCCATTGTGCAATGGCGGTGGAAGGTCAGCAATGTGCTGGAAAAAGGCGATGTCACGCGTAAGGCGGGGGACGACTCCCCAGCCCGGCTTTATATCACCTTTGCGTATGACGCCGACCACGCCGGGTGGTTGGAAAAAGCCAAATACCGCGCCGCGCGCTGGCTGCACGGTCAGTATCCGCCGCGCGGCGCGCTCAATTATATCTGGGCAAACCGCCGCCCGGTCGGCACGATTACGCCCAATCCGTATACCCATCGGGTGCGAATGTTGGCGGTGGAAAGCGGTTCGGCAAAGGTCGGACAATGGATAACCGAGTCGCGGAATATCCACCACGATTATCAGGCGGCGTTCGGGCAACCGCCGCCGATGATTTCCGGCGTCGCAGTGATGACCGATACCGACAACACGCACGAGTCGGCAACGGCTTGGTTCGGCGATATCGTCTTCACCGCCGCGCGCTAACAACGAATGGGAACGAGAACCAACACGCGCGACCAAGCGGTCGGCGGTGGCGGTGCCGTGAAATTGGGGAATGGCGGAGAGCGAGGGATTCGAACCCCCGTACCTGTTACAGTCAACGGTTTTCAAGACCGCCGCATTCGACCGCTCTGCCAGCTCTCCGCGGTTGCATTTTCGGTTGCGCTACTTTTTGGTTGCGCGGTGCGATGTGTTCGTGTTCGCCCTAAGCATGGCTTGGGCGCGAATAGTATAACGAAAATGCGCGGTCAAACCACCCCCTACGCCGCTTCATGCGTTTGTTTAACAACCTTGCGATGACAAAAATTTGCGGACTGGGATGCGGAATGTCTAATCCGCCGGCGCTGGTCAGCGCCGACTTTGCAACCTCGGCGGCAATCCGTCACGGCTTTTACGGTCGCCGTGGCGGCGTCTCCAGCGGCGATTTCGCGTCGCTGAATTGCAGCGAGTTCTGCGGCGAGGCGCGCCATTCGGTGCAAATCAATCGCCGGCGAGTGGCGGATAGTTTGGGCGGTCACCCCATTTTCACCAACCAGCAAATTCACAGCAACCGCGTGCGAAGCGTGCATGCGCACACCGACTGCGCCGAGATTTTCGCCGCCGACGGCTTGGTTACCCGCGAAGCCGGGCTGACCCTCGGCGTGCTGAGCGCGGACTGCGCGCCGCTGCTATTCGCAGATCCGGTGGCGCCGGTCATCGGCGCCGCGCATGCCGGCTGGCGGGGCGCATTGTCGGGCATCACCGATACGATGCTTGCGGCGATGGTGCAATTGGGCGCCGCGCCGAATCAAATCCAGTGCGCGATTGGTCCTGCGATTCAGTTTGAGTCATATCGCGTTGGGCAAGAATTTTTTGCGCGCTTCCAAGCCGATTCTCCGATTCAATGCGAGGGGTGTTTTCGCCGCGCACCCGCCGCCGAATCGATGGCCTCGGGGAAATTGAGCGAGGCGGATGGCTCGAATGACTCTGGCGACCCGGGCTATTATTTTGATTTGCCCGGCTATCTGCGCAAGCGACTCGCGCACGTCGGCATCACTGCGGTGCATACGCGCGCCGACGACACCTGCACCGAGGCGCGCCAGTTTTTCAGTTACCGCCGAAGTTGCCGCCACGGAGCCACCGCGTGTGGTCGGCAGATCAGCGCGATTGTGTTGGCTTGATGGGCGCGTTGCGCTCCCGGCGGCGCGCGGCGGGCGAGCCATTTTCGCGGCGCTTAGGGTTATAGGGCATACCGCCGCCACGCCGTCAGCGCGCGATTTGGATATAATCATGCTGCCGTTGCCCGACTATCGTGCTGGTGTGGTTGGCGTTGTTCGCATTTTTGCCGCCGCCCGCCTTCAATTCATAATTTATCCATAATTTCCCATGCCCGCGCTCACCGACGAGATTCAACTGCGCCGCACCTTTGCCATCATTTCGCATCCAGATGCGGGCAAGACCACGTTAACTGAACGGCTGCTGCAAGCCGGCGGCGCGGTGCAACTGGCGGGCACGGTCAAGGCGCGCAAAAGCAACCGCTACGCGACTTCGGACTGGATGGAGTTGGAGAAGCAACGCGGCATCTCGGTAACTTCATCGGTGATGCAATTCTCTTACCAAAACCGCGTCATCAATTTGCTGGACACCCCCGGACACGCCGACTTCTCGGAGGACACCTACCGAACTTTAACCGCCGTGGATTCGGCGTTAATGGTGATTGACATCGCCAAAGGGGTGGAGCAACGCACGCTCAAATTAATGGAAGTGTGCCGGCTGCGCGACACGCCGATTATGACCTTCGTCAATAAGATGGACCGCGAAGGGCGCGCGCCGATTGAGATACTGGATGAGGTGGAACAAACGCTGAACATGCGCTGCGCGCCGATGGTTTGGCCCATCGGCGGCGGCAAGGATTTCGTCGGGGTGTATCGGCTGTATGATGATGTCGTGCGCTTGTTTGCCGGGCGCGGCGGCTTGCGCAAGGAGCGGCGGATCGCCGGCTTGGCGCATGCCGAGGTGGATGCGGCAATCGGCGACTTGGCGACGCAACTGCGCGCCGAGGTTGAGTTGGTGCGCGGCGCCAGCCATCCATTTGACCCGCAAGCCTATCGCGCCGGCGACCTTACGCCGATATTTTTCGGCTCGGCGTTGCATCGGTTCGGCACCGATGAACTGCTGGATAATTTTGTGCAATTCTCGCCGTCGCCGCGCGCGCGGCAAACCGCGAGCCGCGAAGTGTCAGCCACCGAACCGCCGTTCAGCGGGTTTGTGTTTAAAATCCAAGCCAACATGGATCCTTCGCACCACGACCGCATCGCCTTTTTACGCATTACTTCGGGCAAGTTTGCGCCGGGCATGAAAATGCGTCATGTGCGAATTGGAAAAACCATGACGGTTCACAATGCGCGCACTTTCATGGCGGCGCAGCGGCAACACACGACATGCGCCTATGCCGGCGATATTATCGGTCTGCCAAACCACGGCAACATCCAAATCGGCGACACTTTCAGCGAAGGCGAGCCGCTGAAGTTCACCGGCATTCCCAGTTTCGCCCCGGAACTGTTTCGCCGCGCGCGGCTGGCGGATCCACTGCGCGCCAAAGCGCTGCACAAAGGCTTGTTGCAACTGAGCGAAGAAGGCGCAACGCAGGTGTTTCGCCCGTTGCACAGCAACGACTTAATTCTTGGCGCAATCGGTATGTTGCAATTTGAAGTGGTCGCGCATCGCTTGGCTGCCGAATACGGCGTTGCTTGTACATTTGAAGCGGTGGCAATCTCCGCCGCGCGCTGGGTTTATTTCACCGATGCGCAAACCGAGCAACGCTTTCGCCGCAGCAACCCACAAAATTTAGCGCTGGATAGCGGCGATGCGTTGACCTATATCGCGCCCAATCGCGCCAATTTGCAACTGAACATGGAACGCTGGCCCGAGGTTGAATTTCGCGCCGCGCGGGAATTGTAGCGCGCCCATTGCACCCCGCGCGCTGCGGTCGGTTTATTGCATTCCCAGTTCGTCCATGACCTTGCGCGCCGCGCGAAAACATTCCAACGCTTGCGGCACGCCGCAGTAAATGGCGATGACATGCAGGATGGCGCGCAGTTGCGCTTTGTCAACGCCGTTGCCGAGCGCGCCGCGGCAGTGGATTTCCCATTCATGCATTTTGCCGAGCGCGCCCAGCATCGTTAGGTTCATCATGGAGCGCGTTTTCGCGTCAATGCAGTCATCGCCCCAGCCAAAACCCCAGCACCACTCAGTCATCATTTCCTGAAAGGGGCGGCTAAAATCATCCGCCGCCGCCAGATTTTTTTCCACATAGTCGCCGCCTAAGGTGGCTTTGCGGCGGGCAATGCCAAGTTCAAAACGTTGTTGATCCATCGGATTCTCCGCACGGTTGAGTAAAGGATTCGGCTTCGGTGTTACTTGTCCACGAAGGCGCGTTCAACGACATACTCGCGAAAATCATTTTTCTTGGTCTCCTGAAAACCTTGCGTCTGCAACCACTTAGAAATGCTGTTGAGCATGCGCACGCTGCCGCACAGCATAAAGCGATCAGCCTTCAAGTTGAAATCCGGCAAGCCGATGTCGCGCCGCAGTTTGCCGCTTGCGATCAGTTCGGTGATGCGCCCATGGTTATGAAACGGTTCGCGCGTCACCGCCGGATAGTAAATCAGTTTGTCGCGCACATGCTCGCCGAAGTAAGGATTGCTTTGCAGTTCTTCGGTGATTAATTTTTGGTAGGTCAGTTCATTGATAAAACGACAACCGTGCACCAAGATTACGGTGGCAAAATTTTCGTACACTTCCGGATCCTTGATGATGGATAAGAACGGCGCCAAGCCGGTGCCGGTGCTCAACAGATAAAGGTGTTTGCCGGGGCGCAAGTGATCCCACAACAAAGTCCCGGTTGGTTTTTTGCTGACCAACAACGGATCGCCCACTTGGATGTGCTGCAGTCTGGAAGTAAAGGCGCCGTCTTTAACCTTGATGCTGTAAAATTCAAGGTGGTTTTCATGGTGCGAACTTGCCATGCTGTAAGCGCGCATCAGCGGTTTGCCGTCCACCTCCAAACCAATCATGGCGAAGTCGCCGCTGCGGAATCGTAACGAAGGGTGGCGGGTTGTTTTAATGGTGAACAGTCGGTCCGACCAATGGTGGACTGCAATCACGGTTTCAGCGTGCGCTTTCATGCGGCGGCAAAGAGCGGTTGTTGGGCGGTGGATTAAAAAGTGAAAACCTCTTCCGAGTGCTGTTTTTTGCCGGCAAATAAATATAAACTGACGCGCGCTTGTCAAGCCGACAACATCAAATCGCCGCAACTGAATAAAAAAACTTATTCTTTGGTCGCCATACTTCATAGCCCGCCCAGTCCTGCCCCCGCTATGCGCGCCTTCCAATTTCATGCCGAGCCCCTGCAGGCTGAATGGCTGGATGCGTATGGGCATTTGAACGAGGCGTATTATCTGTTGCCGTTTAGCAATGCCAGTTGGATTATGCAAACGCATTTCGGCATCGGCACCGACTATTTCAAGCGCAGTGGTTGCGCGTTGTATACTGTGGAAACGCATCTTCGTTACCTTAAAGAAGTGCGCGCGCCGGCGCAGTTAGCAATTGAAACCCTCATGCTGGGCTCAGACGCCAAACGCATTTGGTTCGCGCATTTGATGACGGTTGACGACCAATTGCGCGCCACCGGCGAATTCATGGCGTTGCATTATGATACCCGAAAAAACTGCACCGCGGCGATGCCGGAGCATGTGCAAGCGGCGTTGAAAAAAGCGCAGACTGCCGACCCTCCGGAATGGGTTCGGCGGCGCATTGGGCTTGATAAAAATTGAAAGACTGAGAAAAGCAAAACTGAGAAAGAAAATTTTTCTTTCACTTCGGTTGCCCGCCAATCCATTCAACGCTGACTCGCCGCGCGCGCCACACGAGTCATCCGATACACTTTTTCATTCAGCGTATCCAGTCCGCGCTCCGCCAGATTGCCGACGATGTCCGGACCTGATGATTGAGCGAGAATCTCAACGCAAAATTCATATTCAAACAAGTCGCGCACCTCGTTCTCCGCCACTGAAAAAGGAGGACCTTTCATTTTGCTTTCATCGTAATCCATGCTGAGCAGCAGAACTTGCGCGCCGGGTTGCAACAACGCCGCCAGATGCGCGACATAATCGCGGCGCATGGCGGCGGGCAAAGCGATTAACGCGGCGCGGTCGTACGCAACGCGGATGTCGCGCATCTCGTCCGCCTGCAAAGCGAAAAAATCGCCGCACCAAAGTTCAATATCGGCGCCGATAAATCTGACAACCGGCGGCGCGGCTTTGTCATGCGCCGAGTCGCCGCTACCGTTGCGCTCCACAATCCGATATTGCAGGTTGTTTTCGGCATAGAAATCCCGACAGGCGAGGTCGCTGATTTCCACGCCAAAAACGGGATACCCTTGTTGCGCCAGCCACAGCATATCCAGCGACTTGCCGCACAGCGGCACCAACACTCTCTCGCCCTTCGCCAACTCAAAAATATCCCACAACTTGCGCAAGCGCGAATTCACCTTTTGCTGATGAAACCCCAACCGCCCCTCGCGCCAGCGTTGTCGCCAAAAATCGCGTTGCATGTTGGTCGCCGCGTAGTGGAATCGATGGCGCCCCAGAGAGGATTTGAACCTCCGACCTGCCGCTTAGGAGGCGGCTGCTCTATCCGACTGAGCTACCGGGGCATAGATAAAAAAATTTATGTCGCGGAAGCGGCGGCAATGGCGGCAATGGCAGCGCTCAGTTTGGCGGTGAACTCCGCTTCGGTTTGCTGCGCCGACAAGCCTTCGGTCAAGGCGCGGGAAAAACTGGCGATCATGGCGTGGTTGTCCGCCAACCGCTGGCAGGCTTCGGCGCGCGGATACCCCCCCGACAACGCCGCCACCTTGAGACAATTCGGCTGCGCGGTATAACTTTGATAGAAGTCGGCGGTTTCCGGCAAAGTCAGTTTCAGCATAATTCGCTGGCGGTCGTTCAAGCCATCTAACTGGGCGGTGATTTCATCTTTCAGCATAACCTCCGCGGCGGCTTTTTGCGCGCAGTGGATATCCACTTCGGGTTCAATAATCGGCATCAGTCCATGGCGGATAATCGTTTTGCCGATGTCAAATTGCTGCGCGACCACTGCGGCGATGCCCGCCGCATTGGCGTGTTTAATCAGCGAGCGCATTTTGGTGCCGAAGATGCCTTGCGCGACGGCTTTTTCCAGCAAGGTTTCTAAGTCCGGATTGGGCTTCATTAACTGCACGCCATCGGCTTCCTCCGCCAGCCCTTTGTCCACTTTCAAAATGGGCACGATGCGCTTCTCTTGCCATAGATACTGCGCGCTCGGCTTGCCTTCAATTTCACGGTCAACGGTGTTCTCAAACAAAATAGCCGCCAGAATTTGGTCGCCATGGAAGGCTGGGTTGGTGATGATGCGGGTTCGCATTTGATGAACTTTGGCGAACATTTCCTCGTCGCCGCCACCGTATTCGCCGGGCGCGATGCCGTACAGTTGCAACGCCTTGGGCGTGCTTCCGCCGCTCTGGTCAAGGGCGGCAATGAAGCCGTCGGCGCGCGCGATTTTTTCGAGTTGCTGTGCTGAGGCGGTCATGGCGTTTGCTCTGCTTGGAAGTGAATGGGTTTCGGGCGCAATGGGTTTCGGGTTGGGAGTGTCCCGCAAAGTTACCAACTTAACAGGTTTGTGAGCATATCAAACTTGCCGTTGCCGCTGGAAATAATCGGCGAGAAAATCATCAAAACTCAATTCATCGCGCGCTTCAATTTGCGCTTGCAACTGGTGCGAACGCCGCGCCGCGGCGCGCATTCGGTCATGCGTTTGCGCCGCCAGCGGAGTTTGCTTGAACATCGCTTCGTGTTGTTCCGCCATGCCCATGGCGAATTCATAGAAACTGAGTTTCTGCGCCGACATTTGGGCAAGGATTTTAGCCGACGGGGTCAACGACGGCTCTTTGACTTTATCCAGTTGCGCCTGCAAGGAAGCGCGATAATCGTTTTGCCCGGCGACTTGATCCAGCAACTCCGCCAGCGGTTGCATGCCGTGCAGCAGTTTATTGGCGTCCTCAACCAAAGTCGGTTGCCGCGTCGGCGGCGCTGAATGGCGGCACAATTTAAGCCCGCGGCGGCGACCGTTCATCACCACGCGCTGACGGTTTTCGACGGCGCATGCCCATTCGTCTCGGTGCACCGCCGGGCTGTCGGAAAACAAACAATACAACAGCAGCATATCCAAAAAGCGCACGCACTCGGCTTCCACGCCGGTGGGCGCAAACGGGTTTAGATCCACGCTGCGAACTTCCACATACTGCACGCCGCGCTGTTGCAGGGCATGGCACGGGCTTTCGCCGGAATCGGTCACGCGCTTTGGGCGAATCACCGAGTAGAACTCATTTTCAATTTGCAGGAGCGCGGCGTTGAGTTGCCGATACCCCCCGTCCGCCTTGACGCCAAATTTTTTGTATTCGGCATGCGGAGTTTGAATCGCCCGCCGCAACGAGGCGACAAAATCTTCAACGCTGTTGTAATCAATCTCAATGTCGGCTTGCGCGCCGCTGTGGTAGCCCAATCCACTGAGCCGCAGCGAGGTCGCGTAGGGCGCGTAAAAACTGACCGGATCAAAATCATCCAACATATGTTCACGCCCGCGCAAAAACGATCTGCACACCGCCGGCGAGGCGCCGAACAGATAGCAGCCGAGCCATGAATAGCGGTGAAAATTGCGGATTAAGGCAAAGTAGCGCACCGACTTTTGTTGTTGGATGACGGCGCGGTCATTGGTGTTGAGGAATTCGCCCCAGAACGCTTCCGGCATGGAAAAGTTAAAGTGAATGCCGGCGATGGTCTGCATCAAACTGCCGTAGCGAAGGCGCAAGCCGCGCCGATACGCTTCTTTCATTTGCGCGATATTGGAGGCGCCGTAGCGCGCAATGGGAATATGATCTTCCCCCTCAACGAGGCATGGCATGCTGTTCACCCATAATTTCTCCTGTTGGAGATGTTGATAGGTGAAGTGATGAATGGAAAATAATTCGTCCAACAACGCGTTCACATCGGTATGCACCGGCGTGACGAATTCCAACAACGCTTCGGAGTAGTCGGTGGTGATGGAAGGATGAGTCAGCGCTGAGCCAAGCGCGTACGGGTGGGGGGTCTGCGCCAACTTTCCATCGGCGTCCACGCGCAGGCTCTCTTTTTCAAGCCCGCGCTGCAGGTTGCCGAGATGATGTTCAAGCCCGTTGCGACACAAAAAATCCAGGGTTTGCGGCAGAGTACGCGGCAATTTTTTCAAAATCAACGATCCGCTTGAAAGAGGCGTGGGCGGCTGCGAACGGGACGACAAAAAGCGCCCGCGTTATGCTTGCGGCAAAAGCGGCGAAGACGGCAATCGCACCGCACTGCATGCATCATTCGGCGCCATGAACATCCCATTTGAAGAGTCGGCGCGCATGCTAAAATAAAAAAAATTCATGCGTTCTGTTGCAAGCAAAGCGCGAGTATCTTGCAGTGAAAGAATTCTCAATTGCGCCGATGTTGGATGTGACCGACCGTCACTTTCGAGTATTTCTGCGGTTGCTGTCCAGGCACACCAAACTATACACCGAAATGACGGTCAGCAACGCGTTGTTACGCGGGCAACGGGCGCGCTTTCTGGCTTTCACGCCGTGCGAACGCCCGCTCGCCCTGCAACTGGGCGGCGCCGAGCCGGCTCAATTGGCGCACTGCGCGCGCCTCGCGGCGGCGGCTGGATATGACGAAGTCAATCTCAACATCGGCTGTCCCAGTACGCGCGTTAAGAACGGTCAATTTGGCGCCTGCCTGATGGCAAAACCCGACTTGGTTGCGCGTTGCGTGGCGGCGATGCGCGCCGCATTGCGCGCAACCGGCGCGACGATTCCGGTAACGGTGAAAAGCCGAATCGGGCTTGACCATCGCGACCGCTACGAAGACCTTGCCGAGTTTGTCGCCACCGTTTCGCGGAGTGGTTGCGAACATTTTATTATCCACGCGCGCAAGGCTTGGTTGAACGGGCTCAGCCCGAAGCAAAACCGCTGCGTGCCGCCGCTCCAGTATGAGCGCGTATATCGCCTGAAACAGGATTTCCCCCACCTTCGCTTGACCATCAACGGCGGCATCAAAACCTTGTCCGAGGCGGCGCAACATTTGCAGCGCGTTGACGGCGTTATGATTGGGCGCGCGGCGTGGCGCGATCCATGGCTATTGCACGCGGTGGACCGAGTGATTTTTAACGCCCCAATGTATGCTGGTTCGGCACGCCAAACGCGAACCGACTTGCTCAACGCGTATGCGCCTTATGTCGCCCAACAACTGGCGCAAGGCGTCCGCTTGCGACTCTTGCTACGACCGTTGCTCGGTTTGTTTCATGGACAGCCCGGCGCAAGCAGTTGGCGGCGGCGATTAACCGAATTGGCAACCCAACCCGAAGTCGGGCTGGGCGTGATTACGCAAGCCTTAACCGCGGCGCCGGAACCGCAACACAAACAACCGCCGCCTTGGCCTGGCGGTGAATCTTTTGCCACCGAAACGGCGAGTCAATTATCAACTTAACCACAGAGGAAAAATCCATGAGCCTTTATGCAGACGAACAATCCTTGTTTGAGCGATGGGAAAAGAAAACGAAGCCGGGCGAGACTTTTGTGCGAGATGGCGTGATGTGCGAAACAACCTACAACGCCTCAGATCCAAAAATTGCTTTTATTCTGAAAGAGCCGAATGGTGACAACGGCGGCCACCTTCGCAATTCGGCTTTGGTGATAGGCGGCGGCTGGGGACGTACTTGGGGCGACATTACCCGCTGGACATATGGCATTCGCCACCGCAACAATTTAACGGGTTGGTCAAACGCGGCTCC
>JAHRAW010000225.1 GCA_020027415.1 Gammaproteobacteria bacterium | reverse complement strand
CCAACCAGGCTCTTTGTATTTAAAATCCAGAAGATGCGAGCAATCGCTTTTGTAATTCTTTGAAAGAGAGCAGTTTTTCTTTCCTGTAATCTTTTTAGTGGCGCCGACTGGAGTCGCGCCGAGCCGTCCGTAAAAAGTCATGCGCGCCAACTCGGACAACGCGATGTTGGGGATGGTGTTGCCGCGCACCGGGGTGACGCGATGCAGGGCGAATTTGCCACGAAACAGCGCGAGCGTGCCGGACTCAAGCGGCAATGTCTTCGGCTGGATTTCCCGTTCAAAATGGCGGCGTTGTCACCCGGCGCCAATTCGGCTTTGCCGCCGATGCGCTGAGTTACAACATTCTTGATAAGGTACGCAATGCTGTTACGCCCCACCCAACTGGGTTCGCCGGCTTTTACGCTCTCCGCGGCTTGCGCCGACAGCGAAAACACCAGCAATAGGGCAACCGCAACCCCGCCTGAAAGCGCTTTGAGAATTGAAGTTTTCATTGCGTGTTCACCGATGGTGGTAAAAAATAGCCAAAGATGCCGGTGAATTACAACAGCTTGCAACAATTTCGCGGCGAACGCACTGCACCCGGTTGCGCTTTCAGTGCCAGCCCGGCACGCCAGTCATGTCGGGCAATTCGTGGGCGATGCCTTTGTGGCAGTCTATGCAAGTCAATCCCAGTTCACCGAGCCCTTCGGCGTGCATGCGCGCGGCGCGCGGCGATTGGGCGGCGAAATCCATGGATTCAAACAAGTGGCAGTTGCGGCATTCCAGCGAGTTGTTGTCCTTGAGCCGCGCCCATTCGCGCTCCGCCATCACCCGACGATGCGCCTGAAATTTCTCGCGGGTGTTGATGACGCCAAACATCCAGCCCCAAACTTCCTTGGAAGCCGCAATCTTGCGCGCAATTTTGTCGGTCCATTGATACGGCACATGGCAATCCGGGCAAGTTGCGCGCACGCCGGAGCGGTTGGAGTAGTGAATGGTGCGCTGCAACTCGGCGTAAACATTGTCGCGCATCTCATGGCAGGAAATGCAAAACTGCTCGGTGTTGCTGAGTTCCAAGGCGGTATTAAATCCACCCCAAAATAAAACCCCCATTACAAATCCGCCGGTGCACAAAAAACCCAAACTCAAATACAGCGCCGGGCGGGTGACCAGACGCCACCCGGCGGTCGTCCACTTTTTCCAGTTTCGCAACATGCGCTATTGACGCGGCAAATCCGCGCCGTCGGTGAAGTCGTTGGTGACCGGCGGGCGGGCGGAAGTTTGCACCACATGGCATTGATTGCAAAAATAACGCCGCGCTGAAATGTCACTCAGCACTTGAAAATCGCGATCCATAAAATGCGAAACGCTGACCATCGGTGCGCCGGTTGCCGCCGAGCGGCGGCGCGAATGACACGACAGACATCGGTTGGCGCGCACACTGATTTCATACCCGGCGACCGAATGCGGAATCACCGGCGGTTGCTCGGGATAGTTGCGCGTCCGCCGGCGCTCGGATTTTTCAAGCGGCGCAAGCGGCGACGGCGGCGTCCGATCAATCGCAGTATCGCCGCGCAAGCGGTCGTAGAGGCGCTCCGCACCGAGCGACGGCGCCACCCCAGCCGTCGCCAAGATTAGGCTAAGCAGTATCAAGCTCGGTAAATGCGAACCGCGCATTTCTTGTAATCGGTTTGTTTGGAAATCGGGTCGGTGGCGTCCAGGGTTACTTTGTTGATCAATCTGGCGGCGTCAAACCAAGGCACGAACACAAGCCCCGGCGGAGGCTGGTTACGCCCGCGCGTCTCCACCCGCGCATGGATGCCACCGCGGCGCGATTCAACCACCGCTTCATCGCCGCGATGCAATTTCAAATCGCGCGCGTCATCGGGATGCATATAAATTAGCGCATGCGGCACCGCGCGGTATAACTCCGGCGTGCGCCCGGTCATGGAGCCGGAATGCCAGTGCTCCAACACGCGCCCGGTGCTGAGCCAAAACGGATACTCGTCATCCGGGGATTCCGCCGGCGGTTCATACGGCGCGGCGAATATGCGCGCGCGCCCGTCGGCGTTGCCGTAAAAATACACACCCCGTTCGGTGGGCGGCACATACGGGTCGTGACCGGCGCGATACCGCCAACGCGTTTCCCGCCCGTCAACCACGGGCCAGCGCAAACCGCGGTTGTTGTGATAGGCGTCAAAGTCGTCGAGGTCGTGACCCTTGCCGCGCCCGAACTCGGCGTATTCCTCAAATAATCCTTTTTGCGGGTAAAAGCCGAATGCGGCGGCTTCGTCGTTGTCGTACTCATCGGCGGCGGCGTAGGCAAAGCGATTGACCTTGCCGTTCATAAATAAAATTTCATACAGCGTCTTGCCGCGGTAGGCGGGATAGTTTGCCAGAATGTCCGCTTGCCATGTTTCCTCGGCGGTGAACCGCTTGGAGAATTCCATCAACTGCCATAAATCAGACCGCGATTGTCCGGGCGCGGTAACCATCTGCCGCCAAAATTGCGTACGCCGCTCGGAGTTGCCGTACGCGCCCTCCTTCTCCACCCACATGGCGGTCGGCAAAATTAAATCAGCAGCCAGCGCGGTGACCGTGGGGTAGGCGTCGGAGACCACGATGAAGTTGTCGGGGTGGCGGTAACCCGGATAGCCCTCCTCGCTCAAATTCGCCGCCGCCTGCAGGTTGTTGTTGACCATAATCCAGTAGGCGTTCAGTTTGCCGTCGCGCAACGCACGATTTTGCGCGACCGCGTGATAGCCGGGTTTTGCCGGCACAATGCCCGACGGCAACCGCCATATTTTCTCAGCGAGCGCGCGGTGGGCGGGATTGGTCACATTCAAATCGGCCGGCAGGCGATGGGTGAAAGTGCCGACTTCACGCGCCGTGCCGCACGCCGACGGCTGCCCGGTCAGCGAAAACGGTGAATTGCCCGGCTCGGCAATCTTGCCGGTTAACAAATGCAGGTTGTAGACCAGATGATTGCACCACACGCCGCGGGTGTGCTGGTTGAAGCCCATCGTCCAAAACGACACCACTTTGATTTTGGGGTCAGCGTATAAATCCGCCAGCCGGCGCAATTGACTTTCTGATATGCCGGATAATTCGCGCACCCGGCGCGGGGTGTAGGCTGAGACGAACTCGGCGTACTCGGCAAACGTCATCGGCGATGAACCTCCGGCGCGGTCGGCATTGGTTGCGTTTTGTTGGCGTGGATGCGAGGCGCGCAAGCCGTAGCCGATGTCGGTGTTGGCGCGACGGAATACGGTGTGGTCGCGAACGAACCGGCGGTTAACCGCGCCGTCGCGAATGATCAAATTGGCAATGCCGTTCAGGATCGCCAAATCGCCTTGCGGCGTAAATAGAATTGGAATATCCGCCAGTCCAAAGCAACGGTTTTTGAACACCGACAATACCGCCACTTTCACATGCGGAAATGACAGGCGACGGTCGGCGATGCGCGTCCATAAAATCGGATGCATCTCCGCCATATTCGCGCCCCACAAAACAAACGCATCGGCGGCTTCAATGTCGTCATAACAGCCCATCGGCTCGTCAAGGCCGAAGGTGCGGATGAAGCCGGCGGCGGCGGACGCCATGCAGTGGCGGGCGTTGGGGTCTATGTTGTTGGAGCGAAAACCCGCTTTCATCAGTTTGACCGCGGCGTAGCCCTCCCACACAGTCCATTGTCCGGAGCCGAACATGCCAACCGCCTCGGGACCTTTTTCGTGCAGGGTTTTTTTGAACTGATACGCCATCTGGTCAAAGGCGCGCTCCCACGACACCGGGGGAAACTCGCCGTTTTTGTCATAGACGCCGTTTTTCATGCGCATCAGCGGCGTTTTCAGGCGATCTTCGCCGTACATAATTTTGGACAGAAAATAGCCCTTGACGCGGTTGACCGGCGAGCGAACATCGCCGTGGGTGGCGGTGATGCGCCCATTCTGCACGCCGACCATTACCGAGCAGCCGGTGCCGCAGAAACGGCACGGCGCTTTATTCCAATGAACTTGGGTGCTGCGTGGATCGGTGTTCAGGTTGGCGGCGAGAACTCCCGGCGCGCCGATTACGCCCATGGCGGCGGCGGCGGCTTGCGCTTTGAGGAAATCACGCCGCTGCTGATTAATCGCCATGCCGTTGCTCGCCTTCGTCAATATCAATGCCGTGATACACCATGTTCGCGGCGATTACGCCCGGGGTGGATTGCAGGCGCAACAGCGCATCGCCGATGGCATGTTCATTGGCGCCTTCGGCGAGGGCGATGATTTTGCCGTCTTCGCCGCAATGGTGAATCTCCACGCCGGGCAGAGCGGCGGCGGCATCGCGCACTTCCCGCCGCTGCCGCGGATGGCAGAGGATGACAAAACTGGTGATATGCGCGCTCATCACTGCGCCAACCAGATGAGCAATCCGTAGCCGCCGATACCGGCGATGGTGATCGCCGGCACGACCACAACCGTCAGTAGCAAAAATGTTGCGAGTTCAACGTGGCACTACCGGAGTGGCTCCGACGGGCGAGCGAGGGCGGTCATAATCTGGTCCGGTGGTTGTAGTTATCGCTCAATTTACCCTATTACAAGCGAATTATGTAGCCGCTCCGACCGAGAATCGCGATGCGGTTTCGGGGGTGATTCCAGTTTGCTGAAAATTGTCGCACTTAGTGAACTTATATTGGCACATTAAGCGGCGATGAGCGTGCGTGCAATCATGGCACGGTAATGCAGCAAGCCGTTGACGCGCAAGCCGCGCACTTTAGCGGCGTCATCCCAGCGGCGCAGTTTGACCGCGGCGGCAAAATAACGCCGATTCTCAAATGCGCGAACTTCATCGTCGTTCATAACACCGCCTTGCAACTGCAGGGTCTTTTTAGATGCATCCGACAGCGTATCGTAATACGCCGCGTCGGTTGCACACAGATATTTTTTGGCGGCGACATGCAGTCCAATCGATTCGGCAACGGCGCGCGGGAAGAGCGGCGACAACACCGCGCAACCGACTTCTTCGTGACGATTGTCTATGCGCTTCTCAATGTAATCGTCGCCGAATGCGCCGGTGAAATGTCCGACATCGTGCAACAGCGCGGCGACAATTAGCGGTTCATCGGCGCCGTCGGCTTCGGCGCAATACGCCGCTTGTAGCATGTGGTCGGCGATGGTCACGGGTTCGCCTAAATAGGCTTCGGCGCCGCGTTGGTAAAACAGCCAATCCAAGAATTGAAAAAAATTGTCGCGGGTCGGTTTCATTGGATTGTCATGGGGAACGCGTGTTGAGGATGCGCCAAGTGGAGAGCAGCGCATCGGCGTCGGCATAGCAACCTTGCAGGTGGCGGTCGCCGCTGGTGAAACCGGCGCGACCATGCAACACGCGGCGATTATCCACGATGAACAAATCGCCGGCGCGCATTTTGAAGCGCACGGTGCGGTCGTCGCGCCGCAAGATTTCAGCAAAATGGCGGTAGGCGGCGTAGTATTCGGCTTGCGCATCAAGCGCAATGTCAATCGCGCCGAGCGCGCGGTTGTTGAAGTTGACGGCGTGCAGTTTTCTCGTGGCGTCGGTTGCGACCTCCAACACCGGCAGGCGGTTTTGTAAATCCGCGCCGCGGTCGCTGGTGCGATCGCGAAACTGAAACGGCACCGCATGCCGCGCAAGCGCATCGTAATGCGCGGCGTTTTCGCGCTGCAGAATTTGCGCCGCTTTGAAGCCGTCCACCACCATGCTGTCGCCGCCGGTGGCGGTGTTTTTTAAGCAGTGCAGCAGTTGCAACGCCGGCGGCGGGTCGCGATACGGATTGTCGGTGTGCACCGCCAACCCCAGGTCGGTAAACGCAAGATTGTTCGGCTCGGCAACCGCCTTGACTTCAAACAATTTGCCGTAGTTGGTTTCACGGACATAGCCAAACCATTCCACCACCGCGCACACCGTTGCCGGCTTCGCGGGCTCGGTCGGCGCACCGCGCAAAACCGCAAACCCGTACCGTAGAATGAGCGCCAGCCACTCGCCGAGTGCCTCGCTACCGCCGGCGACAGCGGCGTACTCGCGCGCAACCATGTCCATGCTAAGCGCCTCGGCGTCCCACAATTTTTTACTCGGCGCCGCATCGGCGGCAAAATCTCTCAGCCACGCCGCATCAAATCGCGCCGCATGCCCATCCGGCGCAAAACACAGCCGCACGCCGTCACCGCCGCCATCCCTCGTCGCCGCCGCCACGCGTACACCGGCGGGCAAATCGCTCACATCGATCAACTTTTGACCATTCGGGTGTCGGCAATTTGAGCAGTGGCAGTTGTCGCGCAACCACAGCGGATGAAACGATTTGCGCATGCCATCGTCCCAGGCGACGATCAGCATGCCGCATGCGTTGTCCACCTCTACGGCGTTAATTCGGTGCTGGTGGTGTTTCATTTCGCATGAATAGTTATCATGGATTTCCGCACTAACAGCACCGCATAGAATGCGCGGAAATATACGACTGATACGGCAAACAAGACAATCCGCAAAGAAACATTAAAGACATGATCCAAAAAGTATGCGCGCTTAAAATTGAGCGCCTGATTTGGTTTCTGGCGTGGCTGCCGGCGCAGCCAGCAGGGCTTTTGTTGCGGTTACGCTTGGCTCGCGACTGATTGCCGCGCGGCATTGTTGAATCATTTTCAGGCCAATGCCCGGCACGGCGGCTACCACCGCAGTATCTAACGCATGGCGCACTTGATCAGCGCAAATGTTGGGGAATGATTTCAGTTTTTCATCGGCGTATTTGGTGAAGGTTTGCGCGAGCAAGGTGAGGTCACAATGGTCTGGATTCGGCACCGGCAATGTGCGCATGGAATCCATGGAGAAATTGGGATAGGTCAGTTTTTTCTGGCGGATGTTTAAAAACGACAGAATGCCGAGCGTGGAATTAAACCAGACACACCAC
>JAHRAW010000026.1 GCA_020027415.1 Gammaproteobacteria bacterium | reverse complement strand
GGTGGCGATCTCAAGCGGCGCCTTGATGTTTTTATCCTCAATAAAATCGCCCAGGTGCGAATCTTCTTCATCGCCGACCGGCATTTCCAGGGAGATCGGTTCTTTGGCGATTTTCAGCACTTTGTGTACTTTTAGATCCGCCGTCAACATATCGTTGCAGATTTTTCCCGGCAACGCCTCGCGCCCTTTGGCGCGCAAGGTTTGTTTTAGTTTTGCCACCGCTTTTCTCTTTTCATCCGTCGGCTCTTTGCCCAACATGTCTTGAAAAACCATTTCTGCGGCGAGGTCTTCCGCCAGCGGCTCTTTACCGCATTCCTGCAGAATCTGCCGCGACAAGCGATTGATTTTGTTAACCGTCTCAATCATATGCACCGGGATGCGGATGGTTCTGGCTTGGTCGGCGATGGAACGGGTGATGGCTTGCCGAATCCACCACGTCGCATAGGTGGAAAATTTATAACCGCGGCGGTATTCAAATTTATCCACGGCTTTCATCAAGCCAATGTTGCCTTCTTGAATCAGATCCAAGAATTGCATGCCGCGGTTGGTGTATTTTTTGGCGATGGAAATCACCAGTCGCAGGTTGGCTTCAACCATTTCCTTTTTGGCGCGCCGCGCGCGCGCTTCGCCGACCGAATACTTGCTGTTTAACTCTTTGAGTTGCGCCAACGTAAGCCCGCTTTCTTGCTGGCATTTCAGCAGTTGCCGCGAACTTTCCGCGACCGCGTAGCGCACCTGAAACTGGTTGAGTTTCGGCGCTTCCTGCGGGCTGGCTTTGCACAGCTTGTCAAACCAATCGGCTTCGGTTTCATGCCCGCCGAACATTTCCATAAAACGCGCGCGCGGCACTTTACCCTGGGCAACGCAGCAGTGGGCGATTTTGCGCTCATGGCGGCGCACCTCTCGCATGCTGTCACCCAAAGTGGCGGACAACATTTCAACCTTGTTCGGCACGAATTTCATCTGCAGGAATTCATCGCTTAATTTGCGCCGATGCTTGAGCGCCAATTTGTCGCCGTAGGCGTGTTTTTTCCACGCGGTTTCAAGCGCCCGCCAAGTGCGGCGCATACGCCGAAAACGCGCAACCGCATCGCGGTGATCCGGACCGCTTGACTCGGCCTCTTTTTTGGCGGCGTTTTGCCCGGGCGCGCCCGGCGCCGACACGGTTTGGTCATCCAGCGCATCCAGCGCCATGAAACCAACCACGACTTCGGTCAATTTGATTTCGCCGGCTTCAATGCCGGCGGCGAAATCCAGCAGCATGCGAATCGCGCGCGGGGTCATTGCCACCGCCTGCGCGCGCTGACGATTGCCCGCTTCTATGCGTTTGGACAAGGCGATTTCATCTTCCCGCGTCAACAAATCAATGTTGCCCATCTCGCGCATATACATGCGCACCGGGTCGGTGGTGCGCCCAAACTCGCTTTCCACCGCGCTTTTGAGGGCGGCACCCACTTCTTCGGCGACTTCTTCATCTTCCGGGTTGGCGCGCTTCAATGTGATGCTGTCGCTGTCGGGCGCTTTGTCCACCACCGCAATGCCCATGTCGTCAATCATGTTGACTACCACCTGAATCTGATCGGATTCATGCATGTTCTGCGGCAGGTGGTCGTTGATTTCGGCGTAGGTCAAAAATCCGCGCGCCTTGCCTTTCAGCATCAGGTTTTGGAGGTCGGTTTGCGGTTGTCGGTCTTGCGCGCTTGCTTCCGCCGCCACCACCGCGCCGCCTTTCGGTTGAGTTGGGTTGCTCATGGGAAATTAACTCGGAAAATGAGGGTCTGCATGAACTGGCTCATGCGATTTGCCCGGGAAATTGATATGGGGCGCGAACAGAAAAATCCAGCCGGCCACCCGTCACCTATGCAACCGCATAGTATAGCATGCATTCAACGCGTTTTAAGCATGAGTATGGGCATGGGCATTACTTTTGGAGATGCCGCATGTTTTGGCTAGGCTTTGGCGGCGGCTTGCATAAGCGCCTTTAACACCTGCGCCGGGGGCGCGGGGCTCTCTGCGGCGATGCTTCGGCTCGGAATCACCGCCGCGGCACGTGAACCGACCCAATTGACGCGTAAAAAACTTGTCACCGCCCGCTGCATGTTGTATCCTGTCGCCTTCTGTTACTGACATCACCGCCAACGCGACCATGCCGCGGCAAAGACCACGACTGATGACCCGGCTTAGTGAGTAGTGAGCAATGAAAACATTTTCCGCAAAAAATGAGACCGTCCAGCGCGAGTGGTTCGTGGTAGACGCCGAAAATAAGGTGTTGGGGCGCTTGGCGGCTGAAATCGCGCATCGGTTGCGCGGCAAACACAAGCCGGAATACACCCCGCATGTGGATACCGGCGATTACATCGTGGTGGTGAACGCCGCAAAGGTTGCGGTCACCGGCAACAAGGCGACCGACAAGATTTACTACCACCACACCGGGCACCCCGGCGGCATCAAGGATATTTCGTTCAAAGAGATGATTGCGAAACACCCCACGCGCGTGATTGAAAATGCGGTGCGGGGAATGTTGCCAAAAAACAAACTCGGTCGCGCGATGCTAACCAAACTGAAAATTTACGCCGGCGCCGAACACACGCATCGGGCGCAGCAACCGAAAGCCCTGAAATTTTAGGAGAACTCAGCATGATTCAGACGCAGCCAGTCCATCAAGGCACCGGGCGCCGTAAATCTTCCGTCGCCCGGGTGTATTTGCAACTTGGTAGCGGCAATATCACCGTCAATGCGCAACCGCTGGAAAAATATTTCGGGCGGGAGACCGCGCATATGGTGGTTCGCCAACCGCTGGAACGGGTGGATATGTTGGCGAAATTTGATATCAAGGTGAATGTGGATGGCGGCGGCAACAGCGGACAAGCCGGGGCAATTCGGCAAGGCATCACCCGCGCCTTGCTCAGTTATGACGAACAACTGCGCGCGACGCTGCGAAAAGCCGGATTCGTCACGCGGGATGCGCGCGAAGTGGAACGCAAGAAATTCGGCTTACACAAAGCGCGCAAACGACCGCAATACTCCAAACGCTAACCCGTCCGCCCGTCCGATGCTTCGCGCGGCGCCACCAAATACCAACAATAATCCTGCATGGGGCGAATTTGGGGGATCGTCTAGCGGTAGGACTGCGGACTCTGACTCCGCCAGCGGGGGTTCGAATCCCTCTCCCCCAGCCAGTGTCCGCCGCCGCGCGTTTTTAGGCTAAGGCAATTGGGGCAGTTGAGCCAACAACGGTCAGCGGCAATTGCAAAACCAAATTGCGCATACCAATTGCGAAACCAAATTGTGCTATTTTGAGATTCCCTTTTCCACCGACCCAACAAACGGAGTAATTCCAATGGCGTATCCAAAACTCAGGGTTGCAAGATTATGGTTGTGGTTCGTGCCGTTGGCTGTGGCCGGCGTGGCAACCGCCGAGGCGGCTGATTTTAACCGCTTTGTCGGCGACTACGCCGGTTCCGCGCAAGTAGAAAACCATGGCGGCACCAGCCAGCGGGATATGAGCGTCGCCATCCGCGCCACCAAAGCCGGGTTTGAAGTGAACTGGAAATCCATCAGCCATAAACCCGATGGCCGCCTCAAGGAAAAAGAATACACCATCGGCTTCCTGCCCACGCGGCGGGACGGCATTTACAGTTCGGCAATGGGCGTAAATGTATTCGGCAATCCGGTGCCGCTGGACCCGATGAAAGGCGACCCCTATGTTTGGGGGCGAATCAGCGGCGACACTTTAACCGTATTCTCGTTGCTAATCGATCGGGACGGCGGCTATGAGATGCAGGAATACAACCGCACCCTCGCCGCCGGCGGGCTGAATTTGGAGTATCTGCGCATCCGCAACGGCAAGAAGTTAAAAAGCATCAGCGTGTTTTTAGAGAAAAATTGAGGTGGGCGTTGGGCTATCGGGCGAAGCCAAGCCAGCATAAAACCGAACCGCTCACTCACTTCACCCGCATGCCGGGCACCGCGCCTTGATCCGGGCTTAACAGGAATATATCTTTGCCGCCCGGACCGGCCGCCAACAGCATACCTTCGGAGACCCCGAATTTCATTTTGCGCGGCGCCAAATTGGCGACCATTACCACCAGCCGTCCGTTCAGTTCTTCCGGCGAGTACGCGGTTTTGATGCCCGCCAATACAGTGCGCTGTTGCCCGCCGATATCCAGCCGCAAGCGCACCAACTTATCCGCGCCCTCCACATATTCAGCCGCCACAATCTTGGCGATTCGCAGGTCCACGCGGGCGAATTGCTCGCCGCTGATTTGCCCCGCAACCGGCGACTCGGCGTCCGCGGCGCGGGGGGAAGTTTCCGCCGCGGTTGCGGTTGCCGTCGTCGCCGTTGCTGCGGTAGTTTTGCTGTGTTCAACCATCGCTTCAATGGAGCACTGTTCAATGCGCGTCAACAAGGGATGATAGCGTTCAATTTGGCAAGCAAGCAACGGGTGCTTCGCATCGCGCCAACTCTGCGGCGGTAAATTCAAAAACTTCTCAACTTGTTCGGCGGTCGCCGGCAGTACCGGTTTCAGAAAAATAATTAAAATGCGAAATAAATTTAAGCCCTGCGTGCAAATTGATTGCACCGTAGCGAGATTTTCCGGTTGCTTGACCAACACCCACGGTTTGGCGGCATCCACATACTGATTGGCGCGGTCCGCCAACGCCATGATGCGGCGCATCGCTTGGTTGTATTGGCGTTGTTCATACGCCGCCGCAATCGTGTCGCCGGCGGCGACAAACTCCCGGTACATCGGCAAATCCGGCAGCGCGTCGCTCAGCCGTCCGCCAAACTGCTTGCTGATAAACCCGGCGCAACGACTGGCGATATTGACCAGTTTGCCGACCAAATCCGAATTCACCCGGGCTTTGAAATCGTCCAGGTTGAGATCCAAATCGTCAATGCCGTCGTCCAATTTGGCGGCGAAGTAGTAACGCAAATATTCCGGCGCAAGGTGGCGGAAGTAGGTGTCGGCGGTGATGAAAGTGCCATGCCGCTTTGACATTTTCTTGCCATTGACGGTCAAAAAGCCATGGCACCAAACCGCGCTGGGCGTGCGGAAGCCGCCGCCGTGCAACTGCGCGGGCCAGAACAGCGTATGAAAGCGGGCGATGTCTTTGCCGATGAAATGATATAATTCGCAGCGGCTATCCGGCTTGAAAAATTCATCAAAGTCCAAGCCCTCGCGCGCGCACAAGTTTTGGAAACTGGCAAGATACCCAATCGGCGCATCCATCCACACATAAAAAAACTTGCCGGGCTCATCGGGAATTTCGAACCCCCAATAAGGCGAATTGCGGGAAATATCCCATTCCAACAACGGCTCGGCGAACAGTTCCTTTTGCTTGTTGGCGATTTCTTTTTGGGTGTGATTCTGTTCCAGCCACGCGGCGAGGAAGTCGCGAAAATTCCCCAGTTTGAAGAATAGTTGTTCGGACTCCCGTTGCTGCGGTTTGGCGCCCGACACCACCGAAACGGGGTCAATTAAATCGGTCGGCGAATAGGTGCCGCCGCATACTTCGCAATTGTCGCCGTATTGATCCGCCGCTTGGCACACCGGGCAGGTGCCGCGTATGAAGCGGTCGGGCAGAAACATTTGTTTTTGCGGATCAAAAAACTGGCTGATGGTGCGCCGCACGATATGACCGCCTTGCTTAAGTCGGGCGTAAATCAACTCGGAGAAACGGCGATTCTCCGGCGAGTGCGTGCTGTGGTAGTTGTCAAACGCCACCAGAAAATTGTTAAAGTCGCGGCGGTGTTGCTTGCCGACCTGCGCGAGCAACTGCAACGGCGTGATTCCCTCGGCCTCGGCTTTAAGCATGATCGGCGTGCCGTGGGCGTCGTCGGCGCATACATAGTAGCAAGTGTTGCCAACCATGCGCTGAAACCGCGCCCAGATATCGGTCTGGATATATTCCACCAGATGCCCTAAGTGAATCGGACCATTGGCATAGGGCAGGGCGCTGGTAACTAATATTTTTCGTGGCGACATTTTTTGGGGGAACGCGGGCAGCGTGAAAAACAGCCGGGAAATGAGCGTTGCCTGAGAACCGGCACCACAATCACAGCCTCACAAGCATTCTCAAAATTAGCGCGCGCCTTCGCCAAAATATAACGTTGGCAAGCGGCAAGCATCACCGATTATTAAGATACGCTATTATACTGACAATCGCGGCGCAAAACGCGGAACTTGCGGCGGCTCGCGTTGCCAAGCGCAAGCACTAAAGCGGCGCGCGCCGCCCGCCAATTTTTCATTTTAGGTGACCCGCATGAAAACCATGAACCGCGATGCAATCGCGGAAAAACTCAAAGGGGTGATTGACCCTCATAACGGCAAAGATTTGGTCGCCGCCAAGGCGGTCAAAAATATCTCGGTGGAGGGCGCGCAAGTGCGCATTGACTTGGTGCTTGGCTATCCCGCGAAAAGTTGGGAAGCGGAATTGAGCGCGCTGGTTGAGAAGGCGGTGCCCGGCGCCGAAGTTTCGGTGCAGTCCAACACCGTGGCGCACGAAGTGCAGGAAGGGGTGAAACCGTTGGCGGGAGTCAAAAACATCATCGCGGTGGCTTCCGGCAAAGGCGGTGTGGGCAAATCCACCTTGTCGGTCAATTTGGCGTTGGCGTTGTCGGCTGAAGGCGCGCGCGCCGGCATTCTGGATGCGGATATTTATGGACCGAGCCAGCCGCGCATGTTGGGCATTCGCGGCAAGCCGCAATCCAAAGACGGCAAAACCTTGCAGCCGATGCACAGTTATCACCTGCAAGCCATGTCCATCGGATTCTTGGTGGATGAAGAGTCGCCGATGATCTGGCGCGGTCCGATGGTGACCCAAGCCTTGGAGCAACTGCTGAAAGACACGCAGTGGGATGATCTGGATTATCTGATTGTGGATATGCCGCCGGGCACCGGCGATACGCAGTTGACCTTGGCGCAGAAAGTACCCGTATCCGGTTCAATCATCGTAACCACGCCGCAAGATATCGCTTTGTTGGATGCACGCAAGGCGTACAAAATGTTTGAAAAAGTGGAGATACCGGTGCTCGGCGTGGTGGAAAATATGAGCACCTATATTTGCCCGCAGTGCGGCCATGAGGAGGCGATTTTCGGCAGCGGTGGCGGCGCGAGCATGGCCGCGCAATACGAAATTGATTTTCTTGGGCAAGTGCCGTTAGAGCGCAGCATTCGCGAACACGCCGACAACGGCAAGCCAAGCGTGGTGGCGGCACCGGACGGCGTCATCGCGCATGCCTACAAAGCCATCGCGCGGCATACCGCCGCCCGCTTAGCGTTGCGCAAGAAAGATTTTAGTGCCAAGTTTCCCAATATCGTGATTCAACAAAACTAACTCAACCTAACCTAACCTAACCTAACCCACCGCCGCCAACCCCGACCTCCACGCAAGCCATTCCACCGCGTGCCGCTATGAGCATTAAATCCGACCGCTGGATTCGTCAGATGGCAAAATCCCATCGCATGATTGAGCCTTTTGAACCCGCCCAAGTGCGCCAAACCGCCGCCGGCAAGGTGATTTCTTGGGGGACTTCCAGTTATGGCTATGATATTCGCTGCGCTGACGAATTCAAAATTTTCACCAATATCAACGCGGCGATGGTTGACCCGAAAAATTTTGACGCCAATAGTTTCGTTGACATATCCGCCGAAGTTTGCATCATCCCGCCGAACTCTTTTGCGTTGGCGCGCACGGTGGAATACTTTCGCATTCCGCGCAATGTGTTGACCGTATGCCTCGGCAAAAGCACCTATGCGCGATGCGGCATCATCGTCAATGTCACGCCGTTTGAGCCGGAATGGGAAGGCTTCGCAACCCTGGAGTTTTCCAACACCACCCCGTTGCCGGCAAAGATATACGCCAACGAAGGCATCGCCCAAGTTTTATTTTTTGAATCCGATGAAGCCTGCGAAGCCTCGTACAAAGATCGCGACGGCAAATATCAGGGACAAGATGGCGTTACCTTGCCGAAAATATAAGCGCGACGATGCGCGCATACGACGCGCGACGTTCGGCGTGCGCCCGAACTGCGAACTAGCTGCGGCTGCTTGTGATATGATTTTTGTTGCATGCTAACTTAGCCGAATCCCAAACCGACCCCTAAGCCAACGCAGCGAAACTCCATTCAAGTTGTGCCGCCCGATTAAATCAAACTGCGCCGCCAGCTAAGCGATATGTCAAGATTTGAATTATCCGCAAAATCCTTGCATAAACTGACCTGGGTACACCCCGGTCTTGTGTCGGTGGTAGAACACGCGATCACCATTTGTCCGATTGACTTCGGAATCAGTTGCGGCGTGCGGGGCGTCGAACAACAGCGAGCGCTGGTACAAGCCGAGGCGAGCAAAACCATAGAGTCCAAACACTTGATACAAGCGGATGGCTTTGGGCATGCGGTGGATTTAATCGCTTATATCCACGACCGAATTAGTTTGGAAGTGCCGCTGTATGATTATATCGCGACCGCGAGGCGCGCGTCTTTATTTGAGGTGAAACTTTCTGAGATGTTAAAAATCCGCTGGGGCGGAGCGTGGCACATTGCCAGTATCGATGACGTTGACGAAGATGTTGAAACCGCGGCGCACGAGTATATCGCCAGAAAATTGGAACAGCATGAAAGACCGCATATGGACGCGCAGCATTTTGAACTCACCAGTTTTGATAAATAACGGATGCGGTTTGCCCGACCATGCTGAACGTTTTGCCCGGCGACATCCCCGCGCCACCGCCAAATTCTTGGCTTGCTTAAATTCCCAAAGAAAAAAATTGACCGCCGCGCAAAATATCCGCCAAGCGTTGCGCTACCGCGACAGTGGCGTTGACATAGAAGCCGGCAACGAGTTGGTGTCTCGCATCAAGCCGCTCGCCGCGCGCACTTGCGCCGCACATGGTGACCAGGTGTTAGGCGGCGTGGGCGGTTTTGGCGCGTTATACGAAGTGCCGTTGACGCGGTTTCCAAATCCGGTGCTGGTGTCCACAACGGACGGGGTCGGCACCAAACTTAAACTGGCGAACGAGTTAGCGGAAAATGAAAGCATTGGCATTGATCTGGTGGCGATGTGCGTCAATGACCTGATTGTATGCGGTGCTGAGCCGCTCTGCTTTCTTGATTATTTCGCCACCGGCGCGCTCAATTTAGAGCAAGCGGAAAACGTGCTCAAAGGCATTGCGCGCGGTTGTGAGTTGGCCGGTTGCGCGATGATGGGCGGGGAAACCGCCGAGATGCCGGGCATGTATCGCCACGGGGAATATGATTTGGCGGGGTTCGCAGTCGGCGTGGTGGATAAAAAAAATATCATTGACGCATCAAGGGTGCAGGCGGGCGATGTGATTCTCGGCTTGCAGTCATCGGGTGCGCACGCAAATGGGTTTTCGTTGATTCGGAAAATTCTGCAACGCAATGGCAACGGCAACGCAGTTGACCTGTTTGCGCCGTTCGCCGACCACAAAACATTGGGCGATATGTTGCTGGAACCTACGCGCATTTATGTCAAGTCGCTGTTAAGGCTGCTTGCCGAAGTGGAAGTCGCCGCGCTTTGTCACATTACCGGCGGCGGCTTGCTCGAAAACCCACCGCGCGTGCTGCCGCCGGGGGTGGTCGCTGAAATTCATCGCGCGAACTGGCAATTGCCGCCAATTTTCCAATGGCTGCAACAACACGGCAACCTTGACGAAACCGAAATGCTGCTCACATTTAATTGTGGAATCGGTATGTTAGCGGTGGTCCATCCGGCGGATTGCGAACGCGCCATTGCGCTGCTTGAACAAGCCGGCGAGACGGTGTTTTGTGTGGGGAAAATTAACGCGGCGGAGGGTCCGCCGCGAGTCGTGGTGGTGGATACCCCATCGGCAACCGCGCGCGCGCAATCGCAATGAGTCGCCGCGCTACCATGGCATCCGCCGCGCCGCTCAATATTGTGGCGCTGATTTCCGGCGACGGCAGCAACTTACAAGTTCTCTTGGATAATATCGCCGGCGGCGTTTTGTCGGCGCGGGTGGCGGCGGTAATCAGCGATCAATCGCAAGCGTTTGGTTTGCAGCGAGCGGCGCGGGCGAAAGTGCCGGCGTTGGTTGTGGAGCGCCGAAGTTATCCGAGCGTTGCGGCTTTCCAAACCGCGTTATTGCGTCAGGTGGAAGCCTTTACGCCGGAGTTGGTGGTGTTGGCGGGCTTCATGCAAATCCTGCCGGCGCGATTCATCGCCCGCTTTGCCGGTCGCGTGATGAATATCCACCCTTCCCTGTTGCCGAAATTCAAAGGCTTGAACACCCATCAACGCGCGCTCAACGCCGGCGAAACGCGACACGGTGCCAGCGTGCATTGGGTTACTGCGGAGTTGGACGGCGGCCCCATCATCGCGCAAGCCGAGGTGGGGATTACGCCCGCCGACACCGCCGAAACTTTGCGCCAGCGCGTGCTTGCGCAAGAGCACCGAATTTATTCCCGCGCGATACAACGGTTCGCGCAAAATCGGCGCGCCGCTTGCGCGCAAACGATGCCGATGCCGATGTCGCCATCGTCGCCATGAGAACCGCGTTACCACATACGCCGGCGGCGGTGTTTGCATCGTTGTTGCTGTTGATCTTGCTGCCGCCGCCAACGACTGCGCAGGCCGCCGATGCGGCCGCCGCCGACATTGTCATTGACGAGCAGAAGTTGCGCTACGCGGTGACCTACGGCGGTCATCGCATCGGCGAACTGGAGGCGGACATTCGCAAACAAGACCACGGCTATGTGGTCACTTGCACCGGCAAATTGAATCGGCTGATCAAGTTACTGCTCAAAAAATCTGCGGTGCGCAGTGTTACGCGCTTTGTGCGCCGCCGAAATGCAATTGTACTGGACGGCGGCAGCGAGCAAGTGATCGGCAAGCACGATGAGGCGCCGGATTCGCGCCGTAGTTTTTATGTCAATCACGCGCACAACCGCATTGAATTGAGCAACGGCAAACACATCGCGCTACACCCCGGTGAGCAGTTGGACGCCGCGGCTTTTCCGCTGCTGTTGATGCTTCGCCCGCCCGCCGAACTTGCTGCAACCCAAGCGCAAACGCAAGTGCAAGCGCGAGTGCGCGAAGTGAGCGCCAAGCGCGTGCGCGATTATCGGTACGAAAACCCGGTTGCAGAAACCGTTCGCGTGCCGGCGGGGGAATTCCCAGCCTGGAAAATAAGCCGCCATCGCATTGACCGACCGGAAGAGCGCGTGAGCGTGTGGTTACACCGCGCGAGCAATCCGATTCCGCTGAAAATCGTGCTGACCAAAAAAGGCAACGTCCGCACTTTGCAGTTGCTGGAACAATCAACCGAGCAACCGTGACTTGCTTGGCGTTCGGCAAACTGGCACAATGCCGCTTCCTTAATCGCTTTCTTAAGCCGCGCATGGATTGCGCTTTTCAGGCGCTTAGATCTTTATATCTTAGAGTTTAGAGGATTGCTAACCCATGCCCGTCGCCTTAACTATTTCCAACCTGCGCAAGACCTATCGCAATGGGTTTGCGGCGCTTAAAGGAATTGATTTGGTCGTTCAGCAAGGTGATTTTTTCGCTTTGCTCGGCAAGAACGGCGCGGGAAAATCCACCGCCATCGGCATCATCTCTTCGTTAATCAACAAAAACGACGGCACGGTGCGCATCTTTGACGCCGACATTGACCAAAACTTCGCGGCGGCAAAATCCTATCTCGGGGTGGTTCCGCAAGAGACCAATTTCAGCATCTTTGAAACGCCGAGACAAATCGTATGCAACCAAGCCGGGTATTACGGCATCGGCAGAAAATTAGCGCGCGCCCGCGCCGAACAATGCTTGAGCCAATTGGGGCTGTGGG
>JAHRAW010000003.1 GCA_020027415.1 Gammaproteobacteria bacterium | reverse complement strand
AACCATTCGTCTGTCTCGGGGCGGCTCCAAGAAGCGGCCATTTTATTCCATTTTAGTATCCGACCAGCGCTACTCGGCGCACGGGCGTTTTATTGAAAGGGTGGGGTTTTATAACCCGATTGCGCAGCGCCAAGAGGAAAAATTGCGTTTGGACACCGCGCGCGTTGACCGTTGGGTCAGCCATGGCGCCAAGCCGAGCGAGCGGGTTGCGCAGTTGTATAAACAAGCCAAGACTCAGGCAACCGCTAAGCCGGTTGCATCTGAGCCGGCTTCATCTAAGCCGACCGCATCTAAGCCGGCGACCGCCAAACCAACTACCGCCAAGCCCGCCGCCCCTAAATCTAACGGTGAGCCTGGTAGCGAATCAAGCGAGCCTAACAGCGCATCAACGAGCGAGCCGGCGAGCGCCGCCGAAGCCGAATCCTAAGCGCGCGAAGTGGTTGCCGCCGGCGCGGAGAGGGTGGATTGCAACCAAGGCGCGCCGATTGTCGTAGGTAAAATCACCGCGCAATACGGCGTGAAAGGTTGGGTCAAGGTTTTTTCCTATACCCGCCCGGTGGAACAGATTTTTCAATATGAGTGTTGGCTGTGCGCCGCGCAACCGACGGCAAGCGAATGGCAGTCGTTGCGGCTTGCCGAAACCGCGCAGCAAGCGAAAAAGTTATTCGCAAAATTAGCCGGCATAGACGACCGCGACTCAGCGCATTGGTTAGTCGGCAAATGGTTGGCGATTCAGCCCGCGCAACTCGCGCGGTTGTCGGCTGGGGAATATTATTGGAGCGATCTCATCGGCTTGTCGGTGGTCACTCAGCAGGGCGTGGAATTGGGTATCGTGGAGCATCTTATGGAGACCGGCGCGAATGATGTGTTGGCGGTGCGCGATGCTCGCCGCGAGCGGCTACTGCCATGGTCGCCGCAGGTAATTGTGGCGGTGGATATCGCCGCCCGTTGCATGCGCGTAAATTGGCATGCGGACGATTAGTCGGCGAGTTGGCGCGGGCGCGGAGGTTTAAGAACGATGGCGATGAATTTGTCGGTGGTGACGATATTTCCGCGCATGTTTGATGCGGTGTTGGAACACGGAATTTCGGCGCGCGCGATAAACAGCGGCGCGCTTGCATTAAAATTGTGGAATCCGCGCGATTTCACCACCGACCGACATCGCGCGGTGGACGACCGTCCGTATGGCGGCGGCGCCGGCATGCTGATGAAACCGTTGCCGTTGGCGCGCACCATTGACGCGCTCAAAGCGGAAAACCCCGGACCGGTGATTTATCTGTCGCCGCAAGGTGAGAAACTTGAGCAGCGCGTGGTAACCGAACTTGCCGAGTTGCCGGCGTTGGTGTTGTTGGCGGGGCGGTATGAAGGCATTGATGAACGTATTGTTGAAAGCCGCGTGGAGCGCGAAATATCCATTGGCGATTATGTCTTGTCCGGCGGCGAACTGGCGGCGATGGTCATCATTGAAAGCATCGCGCGGTTGTTGCCGGGGGTGTTGGGCAATCCACAATCGGCGCATGAAGATTCTTTTTCAAATGGTTTTGTCGGCGCGGATTCGGATTGCAGGCTGTTGGATTATCCGCACTACACCCGCCCGGAAATTTTTGAAGGGCGCGCGGTGCCGGAGGTGTTGCGGAGCGGCGACCATCGTCAGATACAGCGTTGGCGTTTGATGCAGGCGCTTGGGCGTACGCAAGCGCGTCGCCCGGAGTTGCTTGCCGAGCGCGAACTGGATGCGCAGCAGATTGCTTTATTGAAAACATATCAATTGGAGAAAAACCATGAGTAATATCATTGAACAACTGGAACGCGAACAATGCAAAACAGAGGTGCCGCAATTCGCTCCCGGCGATACCGTGCGCGTGCAAGTGCGCGTTAGAGAGGGCAATCGCGAGCGTCTGCAAGCCTATCAGGGCGTAGTGTTGGCGAAAAAGAATCGCGGTTTGAATTCATCCTTCACGGTGCGCAAAATGACCGGCGGCGAAGGCGTGGAACGCGTGTTTCAGACGCACAGTCCGTTGTTGGCGAGCATTGAGGTGGTGCGGCGCGGCGATGTGCGGCGCGCCAAGTTGTATTACCTGCGCGAACGCACCGGCAAGGCGGCGCGTATCAAGGAGAAAATTGGCGGGTAGTATGAATGCGAATGCGAATGCGCGCATGCGGGTTGCATATCGTCAGGCGGCGCTCAGGCTCAGGTCGTTGCGCGCGGTGTCTTCAACAACCAACCCAACCAGTCGCATCGCTTAAATCGCCGACTGATTTTTGGCAGTAAATCCACATGCGCTCCATCGTGCCACTCATCGCGCTACTGGGCGTTAGCGGGCAGTGCGTAGCGCAGAGCGACTGGACGCTGTTAGACGGTGCTGCGCCGGAACTGGAATTTCCGGTAGATGAAGCGGCGGCAAGCCAAACTCCGATTGGTGAAGCGCCGATTGATGCAGTTCCGATTGACGAATCGCCGACCCGTAAAGCGCCGGCAAGCGAAACACCCACTCCCGTTTCACAAGAATTAACGCGCGTGCAGAATTTGATGCGCGCAGAGGTGTTTGAACTGGCGCAAGAAATCTTGGAAACCCAACAACCGACGCCGCAGTTAAGCGCCGAATGGTGGCAATGGGAACGGCAGTTATGGGCGTTGTATCGGCGTCAAAACCAATGGCAGAAATTATATCAGCGCGTCCAGCGGTTGCCGCCGGCTACGCCGCAAGCCATGCAGCACCAAGCGACCTTGCAAGTCGTGGAAGCCATGACCGCCTCGCAACAAGGGAGTTCGGCGCGGAGTTTGTTGCGCGCGCAACTGCTGCGCGCGGATGTTACTGAACAGCGTTATCGTGATTTTCGGCAAGCAATGGTTGCGGCTTATGTTGCCGACGGCTTGTTGCCAGACGCCCGCATCGCAGTGGATGGTTTTTATCGGGAGTACAGTTCCCAAGAAACCGCTTGGCTATTGCTCAGCGCCGGTGTGTTGCTGCAGTCGGGCAACCCCGCCGCCGCGATTAACCTGCTCGCCCCGTTGCAAAATATAGATGCCCAACTGCTGCGACTATACGCGCGCCTCAACAACCAAACCATGCCGCCGGCGCAAGTGATTGCGCGCGCCATGGAAATCATGGCATCGCCGCGCGGTGAGTCCATGGCGCGCGAAATTCAGGCGATGATCGTACAAGCGCATATTCACGCGCAACAGCCGCAAGCGGTTGTCACGGCGATGGAAGAGTATCTGTTGATGTCAGCCCACCAAGAGGCGCCGACAAGTCGAGTTTATCCGCAGTTTAGCATGCAAAATTTGGTGGACGAGTATGCCGCAATTGCGCGCCAGCAAGCCGAGCAAGTTGATTTGTTAGTGGGCGATGAAGCGCGTTGGTTGGCGCATGCAAAACAATTGCCGTCGGAGTCGGCGGTGGCGCGCAAAGCCATGTTCGCGTATCTTGCGCTGAATGCGGACAGCCCGCCGTTGCGCCAACGCGCAACCGATGCGTATGTCAATATTTTGCTGGATGAAAACCAAATCGGTTTAATTGAGCGCCTGTTTGCCCACCCATCTCGGCATGGAAAACTGACGCTCAGCGGCGAGACCGGGGTGCGCTTGTCGGCGCATGCGATGACCCAAAATAATGTCCAACTGGCGGCCGACGCCAACGCCAGTTTGTTACAACTGCCGGCTACGGCGGAGCGCAAAGATTGGTTGCTGCAAGCCGCACGGATTGATATTTTCGCCGGCAGATACCAATCGGGCGCCGATAAATTGCATGCCTGGCTTGAAATTTTTACTAGCCTCAACGCCGCGCAGAGTAGCGCCGTCTTGCAACCGGTGTTTGATTTACAAACCGCCGAGCAACATCAATTGGCGTTGCCATTGCTGCACAAAATAGAACGGCGCGCGGCGACCGACAAACAACGCCGTGAAATTGCGTACTGGTTGGCTGAATCTTATGACGGCAACGGACAATACCGCATCGCCGCAGAATTATTTTTACGCTCCGCCTTGCAAACCGCCGCCGGCTTTGACCGCTGGGGGCAAGCGGCGCGCTTCCGGGCGGCTGAAGTGTTGATGCATAACAACCTATTCGGCGATGCCCAGCGGTTGTTTGAAGGCTTGTTTGCGCACGCCTCCGAGAAAAATCGCCGCAATCGCTTGCAACAAAAACTGCAGCAGGTACGGCTGCTTCAATCCAGCCAACGCGGCAAAATTAGCGAAGGCGCTGAAAAAAATGAACAATGATGCGCCGGTTGCGGACGACTATCAATTGGTTGATGAGTTTCTCGATTCGCGTTGGTTGCAATTGGGTTTGAGCGACAATACATTACTGGCATACCGTAGCGACCTGAAAAAATTTATTGTTTGGCTACACCGCCACCGCCGTGTTTTAACCGAGGTGGATGCGCAATGCTTGCAACAATACTTCACTGCGCATGCGGAGCGCGATTCTAATCGCACCGCGGCGCGCGCGCTTTCCACCTTAAAACATTTCTACCGCTACGCGTTAGCCAACCAGATTATCAGCCGCGATCCTTGTGCGCAGATGGTCGCGCCGGTGACCGGCGCCTCGTTGCCGAAGGTGATGTCCGAAGCGCAAGTGGAAGACTTGATTGGCGCGCCGAACACCCGCACCGATTTGGGGATGCGCGACCGCGCGATGTTGGAAACGCTGTACGCCACCGGCTTGCGGGTGAGCGAACTGGTCAACCTACAACTAAGCCAAGTGGATTTGCTCGCCGGCTTCTGTTGCGTGGTGGGCAAGGGCGAGAAAGAACGTTTGGTGCCGTTAGGCGAACAGTCTCTGGAACATCTGCGGCAATACTTGTCCGCCGCGCGCGGCAACTTGCTCGGAGACAAGCAAAGCACCGCAGTGTTCATTACGCGGCGCGGCAAAGCCATGACGCGGCAAGCATTCTGGCGTAACTTGCGACGCTATGCGCTCATCGCCGGGCTCAACATTGATTTATCCCCGCATACGCTGCGCCATGCGTTTGCTACGCACTTGCTGAATCACGGCGCCGACTTGCGCAGCGTGCAAATGCTACTCGGACATTCCAGTTTATCCACCACCCAAATTTATACGCATGTCGCCGCGGAAAGGTTGAAATCTTTGCATCGCCAACATCATCCGCGCGGTTAAGGATTCATTGTGCCGCGGCCATCAACCGAACCAATCGCCGAGCAATCAGCCGAACTGTCAGCCGCACAAGAAGCGGTTGATGATGTTGTTTTCGCTGACGACCTGCGGGAAGTTGCTGGCTGGGTCACTGCGCATTGCCGTCCCGCTGCCGATCACTTGGTGCAGGAAGGCTTGGAGGTGGTGGAAATTCTCCGCGCCTTGGCAATGGATAAGCCAGGGCTGATAGTCGGATTGTTGCAATCTTGGTTGCCGGTAGGTGAAAAAGAACAAGCATTGATTGCCGCTCAGTTGGACGCGCCGACTGTGACCTTGTTGCGCGGGGTGGGGCGGCTACGGCAACTTTCGGCGTTATCCCAATATGGCGACGCCGTCAAGCCAAAACCAAAGCAAAAACAAAAGATAAGCGAGGAAAACCTGCGCAAAATGCTGCTCGCGATGATTGACGATGCGCGCGTGGTGTTGATTGAACTGGCGTGTCATCTGGCGCGATTGCGCCGCTGCAAACGAACCGACCTCGCCAAACAATCGGCGCTCGGACGCTTGACTTTGGAAGTGTATGCGCCGTTGGCAAATCGGCTCGGCGTGCGCCAGTTAAAGTGGCAAATGGAAGACTATGCGCTGCGCTACTTGGCGCCGCAAGAGTATTTGCAGTTGGCTGCCATGCTGGATGAAAAACGGATCGTCAGAGAACAATACAACCGCGAATTCATCCACTGGATACAAGCCGCGTTGCGCGCCGCCGGACTCCGCGGCGAAGTGCATGGCAGAGCAAAGCACTTATACAGCATTTGGAAAAAGATGCAGCGCAAGGGAGTGGCGTTTGAGAAGTTGCAAGATTTGCAAGCGGTGCGAATTTTGACGGACCACGAAGCCGATTGTTATGCGGCGTTGGCGTTGCTGTCGGATCGCTGGCAACCCTTGCCGGCGGAGTTTGACGACTATATCGCCACCCCCAAAGACAACGGCTATCGCTCAATCCATACGGTGTTGGTTGGACCGCAAGGCAAGCATGTGGAAGTGCAGATTCGCACCCGCGAAATGCACCGCCAAAGCGAACTGGGGGTGGCGGCACATTGGCGTTACAAAGAAGCGATGCAGGTGGATGAAGACATTGACCACAAGATATTGCGCTTGCGACAACTGCTGCAATGGAAAGAAGAACTGCACGAGCGCAGCGCGCTGGCGGAATATTTCCCGCGCACTGCCGCCGCCGCGCAGCGGGTGTATGCGTTTACGCCCAACGGCACGGTGATTGATTTGCCCGCCGGCGCCACCCCGATTGACTTCGCGTATGCGATTCATTCGGAGGTCGGACACTGCATCCGCGGCGCCCAAGTGAACGGCAACATCGCCCCCCTCGGACATGCATTACAAACCGGCGACCAAGTTTATATCCAGACGCTGAAGGGCGGTCATCCGAGTCGCGATTGGCTGCGGCATGATCTCGGTTACATTCGCACCCGCCGCGCCCGCGATAGAATATCGCAATGGTTTAAGAAAGCGGATTATGCGCGGCATCTCGCCGCCGGACGCGGTATGTTGGAGCGCGAATTGTCGCGCCGCGGCATGGAACATCTGGCGTACGACCACATTGCGCGCCACACGCATTTCCACAAAACCGATGATATGTTAGCCGCCATCGGCGCGCATGATTTCAAACTATCCAAAGCGTTGGCGCCGTTCCGCCGCGAAGACGCCACGCATGAATCGGGGGCGGCAGCGGTAACTTTCAAACCGCGCCGCCGCGCGCGTCCGCAACTGGATAATTTCCAAGTGGAAGGGGTGCGGGATTTGCTGACCCGCATCGCCAAGTGTTGCAAGCCGATTCGCGGCGACCCCATCGTCGGTTTTATCACCGCCGGGCGCGGCGTAAGCATTCATCGGCGCAATTGCAAAAATATACAAAACTTGGGGAATTTGGAAAAATTAGAGAACTTGGAGAATCCGGAGAATCTGGATAATCCCCGCCGCGCGCGCATCGTCCAAGTGCAGTGGGGCGAAGCGGAGGCAGCCGACTATGCGGTGGAATTGTATATCGCCGCGCATCCCCACCGTGAGTTGCTGAATGATGTCACGCAATTTTTTATGCAAGAAAAAATTGAAGTGATCGCGCTGAAACTGGATGCAGTCGCTGAAAACAATTCAAAACTGCATCTCAAACTCCAAATATCCGATGTGCAACAATTAGACCGGGTGATGAAAAAACTGGCAAGCCTATCCAATGTGTTGCAAGTGCATCGGGTGATGAACTGAGACAATGCCATCTCAACCAACCGTGCGTTTGCTTGCCGCGCGTGGTTTACTTTTCCCGCTTGTTTTCGGCGGGCGGTGATACGCCGCTAACACTTGTTTGAGGTACCGCCCGGTATAGGAGCCTTTGATGTTGGCGACTTGCTCCGGCGTGCCGCTGGCGATGAGGTGACCGCCGGCGTCGCCGCCTTCCGGTCCCAGATCAATCACCCAGTCGGCGGTTTTGATGACATCCAAATTATGTTCAATTACCACCACCGTATTATTCTGGTCGCGCAAGCGGTGCAGCACGGTCAGCAGTTGTCGGATATCGTGAAAGTGGAGTCCGGTGGTCGGTTCGTCCAACACATATAAAGTACTCCCGGTATCGCGCCGGGAAAGTTCGCGCGCGAGTTTCACCCGTTGCGCTTCGCCGCCGGATAAAGTGGTGGCGCTCTGCCCGAGCGTGAGATAACCCAAGCCCACATCCAATAAAGTATCCAGTTTGCGCTTGACCGCCGGCACCGCTGAAAAAAAATCGGCGCCATCTTCAATGGTCATGTTGAGCGTCTCGCTAATATTTTTTCCCTTGTAACGAATTGACAAAGTTTCGCGGTTGTAGCGATCGCTTTTGCATACATCGCACGGCACATAAATATCCGCCAAGAAATGCATCTCCACCCGAATCATGCCGTCGCCGCGACAAGCCTCGCAACGCCCGCCTTTAACATTGAACGAAAATCGTCCGGCGGAATAGCCGCGCGTGCGTGCTTCTTGCGTGTTGGCGAATAATTCGCGGATGGGAGTGAATAAGCCGCTGTATGTGGCCGGATTGGAGCGCGGGGTGCGTCCGATTGGATTCTGGTTGATGGCGATGATTTGATCAAAATGTTCAAGCCCATGCACCGCTTGATAAGGTTGCGGGCGCGCGCGCAGCAATTTAAGGTGATGCGCAACGCACGGATACAGCGTGCCATTCACCAGCGTGGATTTTCCCGAACCGGATACGCCGGTCACACAAGTAAACAAGCCGATCGGAAATTGCGCGGTGATTTTTTTTAAGTTATTGCCGCGCGCACCGTGAATGGTGAGGAGTTTATCGTTGTTAATCGGCGTGCGCCGGCGCGGCATCGGGATGCGCTCCTTGCCGCTCAAATAACGACCGGTCAGCGATTGCTTGCACCGCTCTATTTCAATCGGCTTGCCTTGCGCGACGATATGACCGCCGTGGCGACCGGCGCCGGGACCTAAATCCACCACATAATCGGCCCGCCGTATCGCTTCCTCGTCGTGTTCCACCATGATTACGCAGTTGCCGAGGTCGCGCAACTGGCATAAGGTGTTGAGCAATCTGGAGTTGTCGCGCTGGTGCAAGCCGATGGACGGCTCATCCAACACATACATGACTCCGACCAACCCGGAGCCGATTTGCGAGGCCAGTCGGATGCGCTGCGCTTCCCCGCCGGACAAAGTTTCGGCGGCTCTGGAGAGCGACAGATAGTTCAGCCCGACATTCACCAAGAACCCCAGCCGCGCCATGATTTCCTTAACAATCTTGCTGGATATCTCAGCGCGCCGACCGCTCAGGCGAAGTTCGTTAAAAAACTCCAGACAACGATCTACCGGCAACTTGCTTAAATCGTGAATCGCGCAGCCTTGAATAAACACATGCCGCGCCGCAATCCCAAGGCGACTGCCGTCGCAATCGCTGCAAACCTTGACGCTGTGATATTTCGCCAACTCTTCCCGCATGGTTGAAGAATCGGTTTCGCGGTAACGCTGTTCAAAGTGGTGGATGACGCCGGCAAAGGCATGCCGCCGCTGATATTGCCGCCCGGGGCGCGTATAAACGAAGTTAATCAATTGCTCGCCGCTGCCATACAGCACGCGTTGTCGGTGTTCCGCGCTTAAGTCTTGGAACGGGGTTTCCAAACTGAAGTCATAATGTTTGGCAACGCAATCCAACAGCGAATAGTAGTACGCGTTGCGCCGTTCCCAACCGCGAATCGCGCCCGCCGCTAACGACAAAGTCGGCTCTTGCACGATGCGCAACGGGTCAAAAAATTGCTGAAAGCCCAAGCCATCGCAAGTTTGGCATGCGCCGGCTGGGTTATTAAAAGAGAATCGGCGCGGCTCCAATTCATCCAAACTGTAACCGCAATGCGGGCAGGCAAACTGGTTGGAGAACAGCATGGAGTCGACAATTTCGCGTTGTGCATCCAGCCGCGCCACCCGCACTGTGCCATTGGCAAGCGCCAGCGCGGTTTCAAATGATTCAGCCAGCCGCTGCTGATTGTCGGCGCGCACGAGTACGCGATCCACGATCACTTCAATGGTATGTTTATAGCGTTTATCCAGTTTTGGCGGCGCCTCCAATTCCATGGTTTTGCCGTCAATCAGCGCGCGGATAAAGCCCTGAGCGTGCAGTTCGCCGAGGAGTTGTTGAAATTCCCCTTTGCGTTGCGTGACCACCGGCGCCAACATCAACAAGCCGCAACCGCTCGGCAAGGTCATGACTTGATCCACCATCTGGCTGACGGTTTGCGCGGTTAGGATAATATCGTGTTGCGGGCAACGCGGCTCGCCGACGCGGGCATACAGCAATCGCAAATAATCGTAAATCTCGGTGACCGTGCCGACCGTGGAACGGGGATTGTGCGACGACGATTTCTGTTCAATGCTAATCGCCGGCGACAAGCCTTCAATCAAATCCACCTCCGGCTTTTCCATGATGGACAGAAATTGCCGCGCATAAGTGGACAACGATTCCACATAACGCCGTTGCCCTTCGGCATAAATGGTGTCA
>JAHRAW010000232.1 GCA_020027415.1 Gammaproteobacteria bacterium | reverse complement strand
GCTTCCAAAGGAGGCTATCTTCACCGTGGTTTTAATGACATTGACTGGCTTTGAGGGCTATTAACTATGAAATTTGATCTAAAAGATGACGGCGTTGTAGTCGTGGTTGGTTCTGGCGCCGGTGGTGGCACGGTGGGCGCAGAACTCGCAATGAAAGGCGTACGCACGGTGATTCTGGAAGCCGGTGGACGACACGAAATTAGCACCTTCCAGAACGACGAGTGGAGCAGTTTCGGGCAAATGTCGTGGCTTGATATTCGCACCACTTCGGGTGATTGGCGCGTTGCGCGCGACTTCTCCGGCTTACCGGCGTGGATTGTCAAAGCGGTCGGTGGTTCAACCGTCCACTGGGCGGGTGCGAGTCTGAGATTGCAGACACACGAGTTCAACGCCAAAAGTCACTATGGCAAAATCAGCGGAGCCAACTTGCTTAACTGGCCGCTCAACTTGAAAGATATTGAACCGTGGTACGACAAAGCCGAAGACCGAATGGGCGTGACCCGCACTAACGGCATCCCTGGTTTGCCGGGGAGTAACAATTTCAAGGTGATGAAAAAAGGCGCCGATTTGCTCGGTTACAAAAATTGTCATACCGGACGCATGGCAATCAATTCAGAACCGCGTGACGGGCGTGCTTCGTGTCAGCAACTTGGATTTTGCTTCCAAGGTTGCAAGACCGGCGCGAAGTGGAGCACGTTGTATGCCGAAATCCCCAAGGGCGAGCGTAGCGGCAACCTTGAAGTCCGCCCCAACGCGCAGGTGCTTAACATAGAGCACGACCGTCAGGGCAAAGTGACCAGCGTAGTTTATGCCGATGCCGACGGAAATCAACACACGCAAAAAGCGCGCGCGGTGTGCGTCGCCGGCAACTCAATTGAAAGCCCGCGATTGTTGCTGAACTCGGCGTCGAATATGTTCCCCGATGGTCTCGCCAATTCATCGGGCATGGTCGGCAAAAATTACATGCGTCACATGACCGGATCGGTGTACGCAATCTTCGACAAACCGGTGAACATGTATCGTGGCACAACCATGGCAGGCATCATTACTGACGAGGCACGCTACGACCCATCGCGCGGTTTCGTGGGCGGTTATGAGATGGAAACGCTGTCGCTTGGGTTGCCGTTCATGGGCGCGTTTCTTGACCCTGGGATATGGGGGCGGGAGTTTTCCACCGCCATGGACCAATATGAAAACATGGCCGGTATGTGGTTGGTTGGCGAAGATATGCCACAGGAAAGCAACCGGATTACTCTGCACAAGACCGAGAAAGACCAATACGGGTTACCAGCGCCGAATGTGCATTTTGATGATCATGCCAACGACATCGCTATGCGCAGTCACGCTTATCAGCAGGGTTCAGCGGTATATGAGGCGGTCGGTGCAACCCGAACGATGCCGACGCCGCCGTATCCATCAACGCACAATCTCGGCACCAATCGCATGAGCAAACTCGCGAAAGACGGCGTGGTGAATCGTTGGGGGCAAGCGCACGACATTAACAATTTGTTCGTGTCCGATGGCAGCGTATTTACCACCGGCGGCGCCGAAAATCCAACCCTCACGATTGTCGCGTTGGCATTGCGTCAAGCCGATTACATTGCCGAGCAAATGTCAAAACGCAACATCTAATAAGTAAAACCCCACAAAAACCGCCCGCTGACAATGGGGAAAGAAGGCCGGGGCTAGGCGACTAGCCCTGTTTCCCCCGCCCGCAAAGCAAACCATTCCACCCTAAAACTGCGCCTCCTCCGTAGACCCCGACAACGCCGTCACCGACGAACTGCGGCCTTGAATGGTGGTGGTTACATCATCAAAATAGCCGGCGCCGACTTCTTGTTGGTGGGCGACAAAAGTATAGCCTTTTTCGGCGGCGGCGAATTCCGGTTGCTGCACTTTATCAACATAATGGCGCATGCCTTCGCCGCGCGCGTAGTCATGCGCGAGTTCATACATGCTGTACCACATGTTATGAATGCCGGCGAGGGTGATGAATTGATAGGTGTAGCCGAGCGCGGCGATATCTTCTTGGAATGAGGCAATCGCTCGGTCATCCAGATTCTTTTTCCAGTTGAACGATGGCGAGCAGTTATACGCCAACACTTGCTGCGGGTTTTCGGCGCGCACCGCTTGCGCGAATTCGCGCGCAAAGCCGAGGTCGGGGGTGGCGGTTTCGCACCATACCATATCGGCATACGGCGCATAGGCAAGCCCGCGCGCAATGGCTTGCTGCAAGCCGTTTTTGACGCGATAAAAACCTTCGCCGGTGCGCTCGCCGCACAGAAACTTGCGGTCGCGCGGGTCAATATCCGAAGTCAGCAGGTTGGCGGCTTCGGCGTCGGTGCGCGCTAAAATCAAAGTCGGCGCGCCCATGACATCGGCAGCCAATCTCGCGGCGATGAGTTTTTGAATCGCTTCGGCGGTGGGAATCAGCACTTTGCCGCCCATGTGTCCGCACTTTTTTACCGCCGCCAACTGGTCTTCAAAATGCACCGCCGCGGCGCCGGCGGCAATCATGTTTTTCGCCAGTTCAAACGCGTTCAACACTCCGCCAAAGCCGGCTTCCGCATCGGCGACGATGGGCAAGAAATAATCAATATAGCCCGGCGCGCCCGGCTCCAACCCGCGCTGCCACTGAATCTGGTCGGCGCGGGCAAACGAATTATTGATGCGCCGCACCACCGTTGGCACCGAATCGTAGGCATACAGCGATTGATCCGGATACATGGTCTCAGAACTATTGTTATCCGCCGCCACTTGCCAGCCGGACAGGTAAATCGCTTCAAGGCCGGCTTTGGCTTGTTGCACGGCTTGCCCGGCGGTCACCGCGCCGAGGCAGTTTACATAGCCTTTTTTGGCGGCGCCGTGGAGCTGCGCCCACAATTGATCCGCGCCGCGTTTTGCATAGGTGTATTCGGGCTGCACCGAGCCGCGCAAACGCACCACATCTTCCGCCGAGTAGGTGCGCTTGATATGCTGCCAACGCGGGCTTTCATCCCACTCTTTTTGTAACGCCTTGATTTGTTGCTGTCGTGTCATGGTGATTCGGATGGTTGCTGAGAGAAAAAAGAAAGGGGTTGCGAATTTGCCTCAGTTCCAATTGGCATGCGCTAACTGCAACCGCTAGTTCGCTACTTACTCGCCGCCGCTGGCGACGGGATGGCGTAGGGTAACGGAACACGCGTTACGATTGCACCCGTAGCGGAGCCGAGTCGCAATTCCGCGTTGGCCTGCAGGTTTGTGGGCGCGGTTGCACTGAGCGTATATTCGTTGTCCGCGGTTTTGACCGCATCCACCACTTGTCCGACTTTTTGCGGTGCGGCGGGTTTGCCGTCTGTTGCAGAAGCGGAATCATCGGTTACATAAATTGCCTCGCCGGGCGTGATGCGTGCAAGTCTTTGCGCTTGTCCCTTCACTTGTCCAATTATCATACGCTGTTTGAGTTTGCCGAGATAGCGTAACCGCGCCACGATTTCCTGCCCCGGATAACAACCTTTGGTGAAACTAAGACCGCCGACCAAATCTAAGTTAAGCATCTGCGGAATGAATTGCTCGGTGGTGGGTCGGTAGATTTGCGGGATGCCGGAGCGGATATCCACGAAACGCCAGCAATCGTCATTCGGCTGGCAGGCGGGCGCGTGCTGGGTTAGCCAAGTTTGAATGGCGGATTTTTCACCGAGCAAAAGTTGGCGAGGCAGTATGCCGTCTATGGGTATGCGCAGTATCTCAGTATCAGTCTCAGCCTCGCCATCTTCGCCGCTCTCTTCATGTTCATTCTCATTCTCATGCGCAGGCGCAGGCCAATCCACGATACCAAGCAAAGCGGTTTGCGGTTGCCGGGCAATCTGAACTTGGGCGCGCAACACAAACATTTGCAACCGCTTAACCAGTTGCTCGGCAAGTTCGGCGGGCACGAGCATGCAAAACCCATCCGCGCGCGGTAGCAACCGAATCACCGCCAACCCTCTGCCTTTGGGATTGCAATACGCGGTCAATTGGCTCTGCGCCCGCCCCTGCGCAAGCGCGGTTACATCATTGCTGAGTTGCCCTTGCAGAAACGACTGCGCGTCCTCGCCGGTCACGGCAAGCACCGCCAAACAATTCAGGCGTAATATGATGCGGCGGCGGCGCGCTTTGCTCCACCGTTCTGGAATGGGATGTAGCATAATGAAACGGCGATAAAAACTGGTTTGGTCTTCGATTTGCTGGTATTCTACGCTAACTGGTCGCCATTCCCGCGATATGTAAGGCGGGTTGCATGCCAGCGGTGACTTCGGTCACCGTCCCTGCGAACTTCCTAGCAGTCCAACCGCAGTAAATGCAGGA
>JAHRAW010000192.1 GCA_020027415.1 Gammaproteobacteria bacterium | reverse complement strand
TTTTGCACTTCCATATACGGAAAGGTGTGCGCGCCGCAATGTTCGCCCATTAGCAGTGAATCGCATTGCGAATAGTTGCGCGCCTTGTCCGCGCCCTTAATCACTTTCACCAAACCGCGATAGGCGTTTTGTCCGTGTCCGGCCGAGATGCCTTTGGAAATAATCGTGCTGCGGGTGTTGCCGCCGATATGTACCATCTTGGTGCCGGTGTCGGCTTGTTGGTAGTTGTTGGTCAGCGCCACCGAATAAAACTCGCCGATGGAGTGGTTTCCTTCAAGCAGCACGCTGGGATATTTCCAGGTGATTGCCGAACCGGTTTCCACCTGCGTCCAGGAAATTTTGGCGCGCTCGCCGCGACATGCGCCGCGCTTGGTGACGAAGTTATAGATTCCGCCGCGCCCTTGTTGGTCGCCGGGATACCAGTTCTGCACGGTGGAATATTTAATCTGCGCATCCTTCATCGCCACCAATTCCACCACCGCGGCGTGCAATTGATTTTCATCGCGCATCGGCGCGGTGCAGCCTTCCAGATAACTGACATAACTGGCTTCGTCGGCGACAATCAAAGTGCGCTCAAACTGCCCGGTGTTCATCGCGTTGATGCGAAAATAAGTGGACAACTCCATCGGGCAACGCACTCCCTTGGGGATATACACGAACGAACCGTCGCTAAACACCGCCGAGTTCAACGCCGCGTAAAAGTTGTCGCCAGCCGGCACCACGCTGCCGAGATAGCGGCGCACCAATTCGGGAAACTCGGCGACCGCATCCGAGAACGAACAGAAAATCACGCCGGATTCGGCTAAGGTTTTCTTAAAAGTGGTCGCCACCGAAACGCTGTCAAACACCGCATCCACCGCCACCTTGACGCCCGCCAGCATTTTTTGCTCGTCAATGGGAATGCCTAACTTTTCATAGGTCTCCAACAATTTTGGATCCACTTCATCCAGGCTGTCCAGCAACTCTTGTTGCTTGGGCGCGGAGTAGTAACTGATGGCTTGATAATCAATCGGCGGATAATGCACCTTCGCCCACCGCGGCAGCGGCATGCGCAACCACCGCTGATAAGCCGCCAGCCGCCACTCCAACATGAAATCCGGCTCTTGCTTGCGTGCTGAGATGCTACGAACCACATCTTCATTCAGTCCGGGCGGCAAGGTATCCGCGTCTATGTCGGTTACAAAGCCTTCTTTGTACTCGCGCTCAATTAGCGTCGCTAAGTCTCTTTCGGTGGCGCCCATGGGTACTCGCTGGTGGGTGATCGTTAGGCCGGATGAATCAAGATTGCGCTCGGTTTTAGCAACTCCGACCCGCGCGCGCTGAATTGGAATTTGAGTTTGAGTCGGCGCCGCGCTGGTGGCTCGGTATAGACACATGGCGCGTGCCGCGCGCCGCGCGTTGGTTGCCCGTCGCATGCCCCAAACCACTGCGGCACATCAATTCCCCCAGCCGAATGCCGCTGAGGAATAAATACAACTGAGCGCTCAACTCGCTCCACAAATCGTGCGACAGGCAACGCTCGCCGTCATGGCAATCTTGCCGACCATCGCAGCGGGTGATATCAAGCGGCTCGTCCACCGCCATCACAATATCCGCCATGCTGATCAGGTCGGCATCCCGCGCCAACACATAGCCCCCGCCTGGACCGCGCGTGCCGCGCACCAGATTGTTGTGGCGCAGCATGGAAAAAAGTTGTTCAAGGTAGGACAATGAAATGCCCTGGCTTTCCGATATGCTTTTCAAAGTAACCGCGCCGCCCGACTGTTGCATAGCCAGGTCAATCATCGCAGTGACCGCATAGCGCCCTTTGGTGGTCAATCGCATGGAAAATCAAATCATCCAAATCGTGTAATCGTGTGCTGAATTGCCATTCGTGGCGCGAGTATAAACTAAAACCAAGCAATTTAGTAGGTTTTTAGACCGGCTGTGGCATCATGCCGGCAGGCAATGAACAACCCACCCCTCTCACTATGGCGGCAAAAATTGGCTTAACCGGCGGCCTCGGTAGCGGCAAAAGCACCGTGGCGGAGTGCTTCGCCGCGGTGGGCGTTCAAGTCATCGCTGCGGATGAAATCGGGCGGCGTCTCAGCCAGCCCGGCAACTCGCAGTTTGACCAAATCGTGGCGTGTTTCGGCGACCAAATACTGGATTCAAGCGGGCATATTGCGCGCCAACAACTCGGTGAAATCGTATTCGGCTGCGCGGAAAAACGGAAACTGCTGGAATCCATTCTGCATCCGCCCATTCGCGCGGAAATGTATGCGCGCGCGGCGCAAGACCCGCAAAGTTATTGCATTCTGGATATTCCGCTGCTGGTGGAAAGCGCGCAATACCGAGACATGCATCGGGTGGCGGTGGTGTCGTGCGCGCGCGCGGAGCGGTTTCAGCGACTCCAGCAACGCCGCAACATGCGCGCCGAGCAGATTGAACGAATCATGGCGCAACAAACCAGCGAGAAAAATCGCTTGGCGGTGGCGGATGATGTGATTGACAACCACGGCGCACGCGCCGACCTCATGCCGCAGGTGCAGAAACTGCATGCCACCTATTCGGCTTTATACCGCCAAGCGAACTAACGCAATGAGAGGAAGCAAAATGGGCTCTCGTTTTTGTATAACCCGTTTTTGATTTTGCTCCCGATGGCATTGAATGTCTTTTTAACCGTTTCAAAATGGAGGAAATCCCATGAAGCATGCAATAAAAATCTTAGTGGTTTTC
>JAHRAW010000182.1 GCA_020027415.1 Gammaproteobacteria bacterium | reverse complement strand
AGAATTTTCTCCGATGGTTGACTAAAAGTGTGGTTGTATTAAGCAGGCGCCCGACTGGGTGGACTGCCACTTGATCAGTGTTAGCAAACTGAATGTAACCGACCTTGACGGCAATGTCAATTGATGTCGGGGGAATTATGAGATTCTCGCAATCCCTTATTCATCCCCCAGATCAATAGCCTACGAGGGCAGACTATTCGCGCAGGCTCTTAAGCGGGAATGACGGGTAGGGGTGGGCGGCGGATGCCATGTTTCCGCTGAGCCACTCCCGCAGCCCCCCGCGCGCTTGCGGTTAGCCGCTATACGATTTTCCGCAACATAACGATTGCGCCCAACAGGAAGGTGAGCGGCGGCAAGGTGGCGCCGAGCAATGGCGGCAAGCCGTAAGCGAGCGCGAAATAACCGAAGCCTTTGGTTAGCGCGTAAAAACTCAAGCCCAACATGATGCCGATAAACAGACTGCGCCCCAAGGCGCCGGAGCGGAGATTGACAAACGCGAACGGAATCGCCAACACCACCATCACCGCGGCCGACAACGGCAACATCAGTTTATTCCACAACGCCAGTTGATAGGCGGCGGTTTGTTGTTGGTTGTCGTCCAAATAGCGAACATAGCGGAGCAGTTGCGACAGCGATAACTGGTCGGGCTGCAGTAACAACACCGACAAAATCTGCGGCGTAATATCGGAATGCCAGCGCAGCGTATCGCGTTGTTCGGTTGCTGAATTGCCATGCGCATCCAGCGTGGTGGTGCTGACTTTGTGCAGCGTCCAACCGCGGTTGTTAAATTCACCGCGCGCGGCGGAGATCAGCGCGCGCAGTTCGCGGTTGGCATTAAATTCAAAGATGTTAATTTTTAGCAAGGTTAAATCCGGCCGCACTTCGCCGGCGTTGAAGTAAGTGCGCGCATCGCGCAGCCACAGCCCGGAGTCGGTTTGCTGATGGATATTCTGTTGCAAGGCTTCAGCGCGACCGCGTTGCGCCTGGGCGTCGCTTGGCGGCGCGACCCACTCGCCGATTAGGATGGCGACGATGACAAATAAGCCGCCCATTTTTAACGCCGCGCGGGTGATTTGCCATATGGATACGCCGCTGGCGCGCATCACAATCAATTCGGAATCATGCGCTAACAACGACAGCCCAAGCATTGTGCCTAACAACATCGCCATCGGAAAAAGTTCGTAGACGGTGCGCGGAAGAGTCAAAGCGGTGTAGCAAGCCGCTTGCAGCAAGCCGTATTCGCCTTTGCCGAGATCGCCTAATTGGTCAAGGAATTGCACGAAAGCAAACAGCCCAAGCAACACCAACATGCTGAGCGAGGTGTAGTGCAGGATGATTCTGCCGAGGTAGCGGTCCAGCAACGGCATTAGGTTGCCCGCCCCGGCAGCAGTCGCTGAGTGCGGTTGCGGCGATGCAACAGGTGGACGGCGAGACCGAGAAAGATTAGGTGAATCATATACAGCGTCCAATGCGGCGCCAGCGCGCCGCGACCAATCAGCGCCACGCCGAGACCGAGGGCGTTGGCATAGGCGAAATACACGAGCAGCGCCGGCGCCAGGCCGGGAAACCGAGTGCTGCGATAGGAGTGCGCGGAAAAGGCGAGCGCGAACAGCATCAGAATCGGCAGCATAATCACTTTGGCAAGACGCCAATGAAACTCACCGATGGCGGCGGCACGAGGTTCGCCCAACAAGGCACGCGTGGGCATCGCTTTGAGCGGCAACGAGCGACCGCCGCCGGGCTGCGCTTTGAGACGCAGGCGGTAGGTTTGAAAATCCAACATCGCGTATTCGGCTACGCCGGCGGTGGCGCGATAGCGGCGACCGTTCTGCAAAACCAAGAAATGGGCGCGGTCGTTGATGTCGGCATGGCGGTCATCCATCACTTTGCGCCCGACCTCCGCCACCACCACTTCGTGTTGGGCGGCATGCCCGGCGTTGCCGTCGTTGTTGTTGCCGGTATAAAGGAATAAGTTGCGAAAGGTGTCGCTGTTCGGGTTGTGACTTTCGATAAAATACACGCGGTTGCGGTCGCGGATTTCGGTGAAAACGCCGGGCTGGAGATTGGATAGGTTGGCGTGCGCGCGCAACTGGTGGGAAATGGCGCGCGTCGCCTCAATGGAGAGCGGCGTCAGATACAGCGAAAACAGAAGCGCCGGCGCGCCGACCATGGCCACTAATCGCATCGCCGGCTTGAGCAACTGGAGCAAGCCAAAGCCGCACGCGTTGAGCACGGTCAGTTCGTTATCGCGACTCCAGCGTGCCATGACCAGCAAGGTGGAAATGTAGAGCGTCAGCGGCACGATGATGTCCAGGTAGGTGATCATTTTGAGCAACAACAGCAGTAGTACGCTGTTAATGGGCAACTCCCCGTCCGCCGCTTGGCGCAGAAAGCCGACCAATCGGGTGACCAGAAAAATTGCCAGCAGAATGACGCTGACCGCCCCGCAAGCGTGCAACACTTCGCGGGTGAAGGCGCGATGGATAATCATGCGCATATCACACTGGATGGTTGCCTGGGTATGCGGCGATGAAACGCCGCGGCGCTATGTAAGCGAAGAAAGTGTAGAATATCGCGCCGTAGCGCGCACTGCACACTGCACCGTGCGCAACGCAACCGCGCGTGGTCGCCTTGCTATAATTGGAGCACGGTGTCATCACTGTTCACACCTTTCATTTTCAAATTGTACTTACTAAGTGTACTAAAAAAATTTTCCGCATGAGGATTTACTATGGAGTTTTCCGCAAAGACTGTTGAGGTCGTCACGCTGGCTTCGCAGTGTCTGGTGCTTGGCGTGTTTAAGGCAAAAAAGCCCGAACTGACCGCAGCCGGAGAACATCTCAACCGCGCGGCGCAAAACCAAATTCGCGCGCTCTTGGAACGCGGCGATATGGACGGCGGCCTCGGCGACGCGCAACTATTGTATAACTTGCCGGAGATCAAAGCCGAGCGCGTGATGCTCCTCGGGCTTGGTTCAAAGCGCGATTTTAATGCATCCGCCATGCGCAGTGCGGCGAGTGCCGCGGCGAAATTGCTCAACCAGCGCGGGCTTCGCGCCGCGGACTTATGCTTGTTGGAAGCCGCCTATGCGCAAGCCGACAGCCGCCGCCGCGCCAGAACCATAGTGGAGGCGATGGAAAATGCGCTGTATCGGTTCCAGCAAACGAAAAGCGGACCGCACCAAAAGACCAAACTGCAGCGCGTGACCTTGTTATGCGAGCGCGCGCACCGCGCCAAAGTGCAACGCGGGTTGCACGAGGGCGCCGCCATCGCCCGCGGCGTGACCTTAGCGCGCGACTATGCCAACCTGCCCGGCAACTTGTGCACGCCGTCGTTTCTTGCCGGACAAGCGCGCCGCATGGGCAAGCGGCTCGGACTCAAGACCACGGTCTTGGACGAAGCGGCGATGAAACGCGGTCGCATGGGCGCGTTGCTGTCGGTTTCCCGCGGCAGCCGCGAGCCCGCTAAATTGATTGTGATGGAATACCACGGCAAGCCGCGAGCCGAGTCGCCGGTGGTGTTGGTGGGCAAGGGCTTGACCTTTGACGCGGGGGGCATCTCGCTCAAGCCGGCGGCGGCGATGGATGAGATGAAATACGACATGTGCGGCGGCGCCAGCGTGTTCGCCGCGTTGCAGGTGGCGGCTGAATTGAAGTTGAAAATTAATTTGGTGGGAATCGTGCCGAGCAGTGAGAACCTGCCCGATGGCGCCGCCAATAAGCCGGGCGATATTGTCACCAGCATGTCCGGCGTCAGCATTGAAATTCTCAACACCGATGCCGAAGGCAGATTGATTTTATGCGATGCGCTGACCTACGCTGAACGCTTCAAGCCGGCTGCGGTGGTGGATATTGCCACCTTGACCGGCGCTTGTATGGTCGCTTTGGGTGACCAAGCAAGCGGGCTGTTTAGCAATTGCGACGCGCTCGCCGAACAACTGCTTGCCGCCGGCGCGGCGAGCGGCGACCGCGCGTGGCGGCTGCCGGTGTGGGACGAATACGACAAACAATTGGAAAGCAATTTCGCCGACTTGGCAAATATCGGCGGGCGCTACGGCGGCGCGATTACGGCGGCGTGCTTTCTCAAGCAGTTCGCCAAAAAATATCCCTGGGCGCACCTTGACATCGCCGGCAGCGCGTGGGTTGGCGGCGCGAAAAAAGGCGCCACCGGTCGTCCGGTGCCGTTGTTGGTCGAGTTTCTGTTGAATCGCTAAGTTGCATGTTAAACCACCCACCGGCGAACCGCTTTCATGTCTAAGCTAGAAGCGTCAACTGTGCCGCGGGTGGATTTTTATATCCTTGCCGATGATGCGATGACGGATAAATATGCGTATGCCTGTCGGCTCGCCAACAAAGCCTACGCGCAAGGTTTGACGGTGTATATGCAAACCGAGGCGCCGGCGCAAAACGAATTGCTTAATAAAATGCTGTGGACTTTTTCGCAGAGTAGTTTTGTGCCGCATGCGATTTGCGATGCGGACGGCGCGGCGCATGACATTGAACGCTACCCGGTGCAGATCGGCTGCGGCGCACCGCCGCCGGCATGCGCGGGTTTGTTGATATCGTTTGCGCGCGAGGCGGCGTCCGATTACGCGCGCTTTGGCAGGGTGGCGGAATTGATCATCAATCAGGAGGACGACAAAGCATGCGGGCGCCGCCGCTACCAGTTTTATCGCCAGCAAGGCATCGCGCCGCATACGCATCAGATTGCCTGAGCCTCAAAACCAATTTTTCGCCGCCATGCCATTGGATAAAAACTACGACCCGCATCGCATTGAAGCGCGGTGGTATCCGTTTTGGGAAAGCCGCGGTTATTTCGCGCCGTCTAAGCCGGACGCGAAACCATATTGCATCATGATTCCGCCGCCCAATGTCACCGGCAGTTTGCACATGGGGCATGCGTTTCAAGATTTAATCATTGATGCGTTGATTCGGTATCACCGCATGCAAGGCGCGCATACGCTGTGGCAGCCGGGCACCGACCACGCCGGCATCGCCACGCAAATGGTGGTGGAACGTTCCATGAACGCCGCCGGGAAAACCCGCCACGATTACGGGCGGGAAAAGTTCATTGACAAGGTGTGGCAATGGAAAGCCAAATTCGGCGGCGCGATCAGCCAACAATTGCGGCGCATGGGCGCCTCCGCGGATTGGGAAAACGAACGCTTTACCATGGACGAACAATTGAGCGCCGCGGTCAATCAATTGTTTGAACAATTGTACGACGAAGGGTTGATTTATCGCGGCAAGCGGTTGGTCAATTGGGATCCAGTGTTGTTGACCGCGGTGTCCGATTTGGAGGTGGTGAACGAAGAGGAAACCGGCGCCATGTATTATGTTAGTTATCCGTTCGTGGATGACGACGGCGGCGCTGCGCAGAGCGGAATCACCATCGGCACCACGCGCCCGGAAACAATTTTAGTGGACGGCGCCATCGCCGTGCATCCCGACGACCCACGCTTTCAATCGCTCATCGGCAAGCGCGTGTGGGTGCCGATGACCGAGCCGCCACGCGCCATTGAAATTATTGCCGACTCCTATGTGCAGCCCGAGTTTGGCTCCGGCTGCGTCAAAATCACCGCGGCGCACGACTTCAATGACTATGCGGTGTATTTGCGCCACCGCGACAAAAATATTCCGCTGCTGGTGTTGTTGACACCGGACGCGAAAATGAACGACAACGCGCCGAAAAAATATCGCGGCTTGGATCGTTATGTCGCGCGCCGACAAATTGTTGAAGACTTGCGCGCGCAAAAGTTGTTGGTGAAAGAAACCACGCATCAGTACAAACTGCCGCGCGGCGATCGCTCCGGCGCGGTGTTGGAGCCGATGCTCACCGATCAGTGGTATGTAGACCTAACGCGCGAAACGCTCGCCGATGGACGTCGCGGCGGAAAAAGTAAAATCACCGAGCCGGCGATTGAGGCGGTCAAAAGCGGGCGGGTGCAGTTTGTGCCGGAAAACTGGAGCAAAACCTATTATCAATGGTTGGATAACATTGAGGACTGGTGCATCTCCCGACAAATCTGGTGGGGGCATCGCATCCCGGCTTGGTATGACGACGCCGGCAATATTTATGTGGGCAAGCATGAACAAGCGGTGCGGGCGAAGTATTCGCTGTCGCCAAGTTGCAAGTTGCGGCAGGATGAGGATGTGTTGGACACTTGGTTTTCTTCCGCGCTATGGCCGTTTTCCACGCTGGGCTGGCCGCAAAAAACCGAGCGGCTGAAAACTTTCTACCCGAACAGCGTGTTGGTCACCGGGTTTGACATCATCTTTTTTTGGGTGGCGCGCATGATTATGATGGGCGTGCACTGTCTGGAAGAAGCGCCGTTTCGGCAGGTGTATCTTCATGGTCTGGTGCGCGACGCGCATGGCAACAAGATGTCCAAGTCCAAGGGCAATGTGCTGGATCCGATTGATTTGGTTGACGGCATTGATTTGGAATCGCTGGTGAAAAAGCGAACCAGCGGGTTGTTGCGTGCGCAAGATGCGGCAAGCATTGAAGCGCAAACGCGCAAAGATTTTCCCGCCGGCATTGCCAGTTTTGGCGCGGATGCGTTGCGCTTTACTTTTGCCGCGTTGGCGTCCACCGGGCGCGACATCAATTTTGATCTGGCGCGCACCGAAGGTTATCGAAATTTCTGCAACAAAATTTGGAACGCGGCGCGCTTCGTGTTGCTAAACAGCGAAGGCAAAGACTGCGGCAAGCATGCGAGTGAAAGGCAACTGTCTCTCGCCGACCGCTGGATTGAAACAACCCTGCAGCGCAGCATCCACGCGGTCAACGATGCGATGCAAAAATACAGATTTGATTTGGTCGCCAAAGAAATCCATGAGTTTATTTGGAAACACTACTGCGATTGGTATGTTGAATTGTGCAAAGCAACCTTCAACGACTCAACCTCGGCGGGCGGCGCCGCGCAACGGCGGGGCGCGCGCCATACGTTGGTCGCCGTCATGGAAACCATGCTGCGGCTGGCGCATCCGATCATGCCGTTCATCACGGAGGAAATTTGGCAAGCGGTCGCCCCGCTGACCGACAAGCGCGGCGCGACCATTATGACGCAAGCGTATCCGCAGTCCGCGCCGGAGAAAATCAATCGCGCCGCGGAGACCGAAATGCAACGAGTGATGGATATCGTGTTGGCGATCCGAAGTTTGCGCGGGGAAAACCACATCTCGCCGGCGACGCGCGTGCCGATTTTCATCGCCGCGCTCACCGACCGGCAAGCCGCCTCAGCGGAGCAGCCGTTGTCCGAGGCGGCGCGCCGCTACATCGCCGCGCTCGCCAAAACTGAACCCGTTCAACTGGTGGCGGCGCATCAAACAAAACCACAAGGCGCGATGGCGGTGGGCGGCGACGCGCAAATTATATTGCCGCTGGAAAATTTGTTGGATATTGAAAGCGAAATCAAACGCGCGAACAAAGAAATGAAGGCGTTGCAAAACCGAATCGCGATCATCGCGGAAAAATTGACGAACCGTAATTTTGTTGAAAAAGCCCCGTCGGCGGTGGTCAAAAAAGAACAAGCGAAGTTATCGAAAATGCAACTAAAACAAGAAAAAATTAAGCAGCAATTGAAACGCTTGGAATCAAATTAGCGGTTGGTTTCGCTAAGTCGTCAGCCCGCGAAGCGCGCCGCGAGTATCCACTAACAAGTTGCTG
>JAHRAW010000178.1 GCA_020027415.1 Gammaproteobacteria bacterium | reverse complement strand
TGAGCGCGCTTGCAAACCAGTGCACGGCGAATGAAAAGATGAACCAAAGCGCCAAGGTAAGCATCATCAGCCGCTTGGTGCGTTGCCAGTGCGTGTTGCGTTGCGAAGTTGCAGTTGTAGTTGTAGTGTTAGGCATACTTCCTCCTCTCGGAATTTAGTAATTTAAAAAAGTTGAAATGCGGGCGGTGGGTTGCCCGGTGGTCGCCGCGCCAGATTAATTTCAAACAATGTGCGGCAAAACCTTGCGGAGTGTTACACAACCGAAAGCAGTATGCAAGTCCTACCATGACCGCGCGACGCGCGCCAATCCCGGTTACCCGCTAAAATGGGCAACCGCTGACGCGGCAACGGATACTCAATTGTGTTTCTTTATGTTCAGTCCATCGCATGCCGAAAATCATCAAAACCGCCGCCGACCGCCTTTTTTCGCCGGGCTTTGTTTCGTTTTCGCATGGCTTCTGGCGCGAGTTGCGCGGCTATTTTGGGCTTGGCAAACACGGCGCGCAAGCCATCGATCATCCGCATGCCCTGCGCGCCTTCCTGCATAGCCGCGCCAGCCAAGTCTCGCAGACCTCGCTGTATGGCTATATGAAGACCCGCGCCGGCACTCGTTTCCCGGAACTATTCACCACCCCGGCGCTGTTAACTTCCATCAATATCGCCAAATGGCATATCTGGCTGGCGTGTTTGTCCGATTTGACGGTATACAGCGGCGTGCTACTGCGGTTGCGCACCGCGGCGCCGAGCGCGCAAATCCACGCGCTATTGGGGCGGGTGTTCGCGCAGGTGATGCATGAAATTGGCGCGCCGGCGGAAGCCGGCGATGCGTTTGCGGCGCATGCGCGCGCGGTGCAAGAGCGCATCGCCGCCGCCGACTTTGCCAAGTTGCAGGATGACGATTCGGCGTTTACCGCAAGCCCGCAAGCGTTGGTGCACTGGGCGCCAATCGCCGATGAACTGAAAAACCGGGATACCGAAATTATTCGCAATTCGGTGCGCTTCCGCTGGCAGGAAATTCGTCGCAACTTGCGGACCCAACTGCGCGCCGAAGCGTTGCTCACCCTCACTACCGACCAATCCGCCACCGAGTAGAATTTACCCGCCCCGCCCCACGATATGCGCAACTAAACAATTTCCACCAACAACGGGCAGTGGTCGGAGCCCATTTGCGCGGGCAAATAGCGCGCCTCAGAAACTCGGTGCAGGCAATCCTGCGCCAGCAAAAAATAGTCAATGCGCCAGCCGATGTTGCGCGCGCGCGCGCGCGTGACCATATGCCACCACGAATACACTTCGCTCACCTGCGGATTGCGCGCGCGCCATATATCCGCCCACCCGGCCGCCATCACGCGCTCCATCCACGCTCGTTCTTTGGGGTGAAAGCCGATTTTTCCGTCGTTTTCGGCCGGGCGGGCAAGGTCAATTGCGTGATGCGCGACATTCATATCGCCGCCCACCAGCACCATCCGCCCTTGCGCGCGCAACGCTTGCATGTGTTTGAGAACGCAATCATAAAAGACCAGTTTTTGTCGCCAAGCCGCATCACTTTTGCCGCCGTTGGGAAAGTAAATGCACAGCACTTCCCAGCGTTCGTCACGCTGACAAAACGACAGCCGCAACACACGCCCTTCGTCGGCGTTGGGCGCGTTGGGGATGGTGGTATGGAAGCAAAATTCCCGTATCGCGTTGGCTTGCAGGCATTGCTTCGCCACCCAGATGGCGGTGCCGGCATAGCCTTTTTTGGCGGCGCTGTGATATTGCTGATGGTAGTCCGCGTGCGCGCTGAGAAATTCGCTGAATTGTGAAACTTCGCCTTTGATTTCCTGCAGCATGAGAATATCCGGCTGCTGCGCGGCGAGCAAATTCTGCAACTCGCCCTTGCGTTCCACCGCGCGAATTCCGTTTACATTCCACGTGATGATTTTCATCGGCGCGGCTTCAAAACCATCTAACCATGCCGATGAGGCCGGCTGTGGCATAGAAAAATTGCAAAAACAATATCCCGCGATGCTTGCCGAAATACGCCCACAGCCCGATCAATGCCGCTGAAATAAGCAACAGCGTAAAACCGACAAACTCGGCGCCGATATTCAGCGCCACTAACAACGAATAAAAAATGGCGGTGCTGACGCCCGACCACTCTAAGATTTTGTTATTTGTCGTCATTATTTGGTGGCGGGTGATTGGGCAAGCGAAGGGCGGCGTGGGCGGCGGCTAACAGCGCATGATAGCAAATATAGGCATAAAAACGGGCGAAGGCCCCCCGTCTCCTCTCGTCATTCCCATAGCCATCTCCTCGTCATTCCCATAATTCTAATTCGTCATTCCTGCAGTCCCCCGCTTAAATCTTGCGGGGGCAGGCTTAACCGATCGCGGGAAAGACGGGGTGGGGGGTGACCGCAGGAATATCGAAGCGCCCTATGAGCATGCCGAAGTAGACCTACGCGAACCCCACCGCAGATACAACAACATCCACCCCATTTTTATGCTTGCCAAAACACCAACAA
>JAHRAW010000167.1 GCA_020027415.1 Gammaproteobacteria bacterium | reverse complement strand
ACGGGGCGCAACCGAAAGGATCGCCCCGTTTTTATGTAGAACTGCTCATTCTCCAAATCGCGTTGGCGGGAGCGCAGAGTTGGGCGATGGCGCGCGGGCGATCATTCATTGAGGCGTTGCCGCGGCGGTTGGCTTGCTCGCTTGGAGCACCGCGCCTTCCAAGAAATTGGGCAACGGCTCCGGCGGCAACCCAAACGCCGCCATCACCGCGGCGATGATTGAGTCGTGAGAAATGCAGAGCAAGTAGCCGTTCCCCAAGCGGTTAAACAGATGCGCGCATAGTTCGCGGGCGCCGAGGTCGCGGGGCTTCATGCCGGCAACATTTTCACCGCGTATATGCCGCTGCCAAACGCTCCAATCATCATGTTGTTGCGCGCTTGCCATGCGGCGATTCATTGCCTCCATTTTTTCCGGCAGCACGAACGGTCCCGGGTCGCCGAGCAGCGTGGATGGTTGCGCCGCGAGATTCCATTCGGCGCCGCGCGCGATGTGGCGGGCGGTGTCTAAGCAACGCTTGATCGGGCTGGAGAGAATTGCACATGGGCGATATCGGCGGACGCGGACGCCCAGCCGGCGGCAGGCTTGTTTACCGTCATCGGTTAATCCCGCCGTTAGTTTCGGACCATCCATGGGGTGTCGCGCGCCATGCCGAATCAGCAACACGCCAGTTTTCGGCGGGCGTTGCGCCGGCGTCCATTTGGCAACTTCAGGTTGCATATCCGGCTTGCTTGGTCAGCCAGAACACCGCATGCCCGTTCCATTCGGCGCGTTTCACCGGCTGCCACTGGGCGGCTTGGAACAGCGCGCTCCACTGCGCCGAGGTTCGTTCCCATGAGCCGGTGGTCAATAGCATATTCAGGCTCAGCAACGCATGTTGTCCGGCATCGTCCGCGCGGTCTATGACGATGACAGTCGCGGCGGCGGGCAGGCGCGCGAGAATTTTCTGCGCTTGCCGGTCGCGCCAATCATGCAACACGCGGGACAATAGATACACATCCGCGCTCGGCAAGCGGTCGGTCATAAAATTTAACCCGATGCGCTGTATGTCATCGCCGTTGCTATTGCTGCTGAGCGAATTGCTTGGGCTGCGCGCCACCACGCTCGGCAAATCCACTAAAATTTTTGCGCCGCGGTGTTCGGTTAACGCCGCCAACAACGCGCCTTGCCCGCCGCCGATATCCGCTACTGAGGCATGCGGAGGCAGGCAAAGAATTTTTTCAATGCCGCGCCAGTCGCTGGCGGCGTACGAATGCAACGCCTGTTGGATGAGATTCATCGTGTCCGGGTGATTGGCGTGTTCGGCAAAAAAATGATGGGTCGCGGCGTTTTGTATGCGCGCTTCCGCTTCCGCCCATGGGGTGAATTGCGGTCCAGTCCAGTACAGAAGCCGCGCGCGTTCCACCTTGCCCGGCGCTAAGCGCGCGCCCAAGCGCGTTAAACCAGAACCAGATTCACCGTCCAACAAGCCGAGACGAACCCATGCGCGCTTGACGATATTCAAATGTTGCGGCGGACAAGGGATGCGCGGCGCGCCGCCAGCCAGCCCCAGCAACACGCCGAGGCGCATGGTCAGCGGTTGCCAAAAAGATACGCTGAGCGCATGCAACTCGGCGCGCTCTTCGGCTTCCGAGTGATGTACCGCAGCCTGTATTTCGCCGTCCTCAGCCACCACCGCGGCGCTGCCATCCAGCCGCTTCACCAGGGCTTGCCCGTTGTAAAATGGTTCAATGCAACGATATCGGCGTCCGCGCGATGCATCGCGCCCGTCGGTGGTTATATGAAACCAGCCGTCGGCGTCGCGGGCGCGCGCAAATCCTTTGTGAAAGACATCCAAATCAAACAACTTGCGGTGGTGCAGCGGTTGCCCGTGCCGGGTGATGTGTCGGCAGTAGCCGTCCATGTCGCGTACCACCGCCGCGCCTTCGCGAAAGTCGCCGGCGTACCGATAAGGTCCGCCCGCCACCACCGCACCATCGGTGCGAATGTGGTGATAGTGTCCGCGCGCATCGCGCACCGGGCAACGGCGTTGCTGAAAATTACCGCACCAGTTCCAAGTCGCCGAATAGGCGCGCGCTCCGTCTTGGTGGATGTGGAAGCAGCGCGCCGCGTTGGTGACCGCCGCCAAGTGATTGTAGAAGCCGAAAGTTCGGTCAAAGCGTTGCGCATAGGCGGGCTTGCCGGTGGGCAGAATATGAAAAGCCGCGCCGCCCAAACGAACCGGCGCCAACCCCGGTTCGTGAAACGGCAGCACGCGGTCATAGCGGTCGGGGTAGAGCGCCTGCGCATCGCCGATTTTCACATCGTCGCCGATTTTCACATCGTCGCTGAGTTTCACATCGTCACTGAGTTTCACATGATGCGTGCCGCACGCAGACGGCTGACTGGCTTGCCAGCGGTCGTTGCCGGGCGACCGGTTCATGCGGTTTGCGGCGGCAACTTACGCATATTGCATTTGCGGCAAACGCCATGTCGCATGTAGTTTTCGGCAAGGTCGGTGTATTGGCGATTGCGCCATATGGGCAACAGCCCATGCTCGGCGACTTGACCAAAATCGCCCAAGGTGCGGCGCAGCATGTCCGGCGCGCAACACGGATCAAAACGCCCTTGGTGATTGACCCACGCTTCTTGTCCGAGGAACGGGCAAGTCGCCATGGGGTGCAACTCCCCGCTATGTTCAGGGTCAATCTCGTACATATTTTCCAATTGAAGGGGTTTGCCGTTCGGCAGTCGGTGGCGGGCAACGAGGCGCCGACACTCCCGAGCCACGGCATTCCAGCGCGCGATGGCATCTCGGTTGCGCCGCAAATCTTGCGCCGCGATTTGTTTGAAATGCGCCCATAGGTGATGTCCTTTCACGCGGTCTACGCCTTCGGCGCGCGCCAGTTTTACGACCTGCGGAACCTGTTCAAGATTCATTTCCATGAAAGTCATTTGCAAGGTGATGGAACAATAATTGCCGTGCGCGGCGGCGTGCCGGTCGCGCAGTTGTCTAAAAGTTCGCAGGTTCTGCAAGTTTTTCTCAAACTGATTGCCGAGCATCACGGTGCGCTGCGATTCCGCATCGGCGCCATTCCAACTGATTTTCACATCAGAGCCGATGGGGACAATGAGTTCCGCCCAGCGTTGCGCGCCGAGGCGCGGGAAAGTGCCGTTGGTGGTCAGGTTCATCTTCACTTGATATTGATGACACAATTCAATGATGCGCGGCATGTGTCGGTACAACAGCGGCTCGCCCATGGTGGAGGGGATGATTTCCCGCAATCCTTGCGGCGCGCATTCCGCCATCACGCGTTCAATGATTTCAATCGGCATGCGGCGGCGCGGGCTGCGGTTTTGGATGCGCGTTTGTCTGGTGCGGCTGTATGGTGAGTGGTCCTCGCACATCACACAGCGGAGATTGCAGTCGTCCGGGTTGGTGTCAAAGGTGATGCGCCACGGTGCAGCGCGCAGTGGCGGAGTTTGCGGCGAAGGTCGGCGTGGTTCGGTGGGCGCGCGCATAGGTGGTTGGTTGCTCAGGGAGTCGCTTCATCGGCGGGTTTGCGGAGTTGCTTGGTCGGCGCGTTGCGCGTTGCGGATTGCGAATGGGTTAAGCGTAAATAATGCCCTAAAATTTGCCGGGCGTGTTGTTTCGCCGAAATGGGTTTGCCATCCGCGGACCCCAAATAGCCGCGCTGTCCCATACGCTGCAAAGCGGCTGGCTCTGCCACCGCGCGGCGCATCGCTTGACGCAGGCTGGGCGCATCCCGATGCTTGAAAGTCAAGCCGTTTTCACCGTGGTTAACATATTCGCCCATGCCGCCGTGCTGCGCGGTAATCACCGGCACGCCGCATTGTTGGGCTTCATGGATGACTAACGGAGAATTTTCATCCCAAATAGAAGGCACTACGATGCAATCGCAGTGATTAAACACCTCCTGCACGATATTTTCGTTGCGGTATTCGGTGCGCCACTCAATGCGAGACGCCGCGCGCGAATGGGTTTCGGCTTGCCGTTGCAACGCCGCGGTCAAGCCGCCGGCGGCTCTTCCCCAAATGCGCAGGCGTGCGTTATGCGAGTCATGCGCGGCGCGCGAGTCGTCGTTGTCGGCAAGCGTGGAAAAAGCCGCTATCAGCAAGTGAATCCCTTTGGACGGGTCATGCCGACCAATATACCCGAACACAAAATCCTCCTCCGTCCGCCGCGCGCGCCGCGGGTAACGCTCCGCCGCAAAGCCGTAATCCAAGAACACAACTTTTTCCGCCGGCAACCAGAATTCGTCTACATGTCGGCGCAACAGATGCTGGGACGGCGCGATGAATAAATCCACGCACGCGCAAGCGCGCCGAACTTGCGCCATGCGTTCGCCGATCCACCGCTGCCAATAATCCGTCTCTGATGCCGGGTTCACCCCGGGAATAAAGCGGTTGTAACAATGCACCGCGCATTTGCGGTTTTCCTGCCCGTTGCAGAGTTGCCATGGTTCGCCGCTGGATAGCCCGTGTTGGAGAAATTGTCCGCGCGGACACATCAACCAGAAATCGTGCAGCGTAAAAAGGGTGGCAACGCGGCGCGATTTGGCAACCGCCGGCAACCCGACCGAAAGGTGGTTGAGATGCCCGAAATGCACAACCTGCGGCGCCACCGCATCAAGCACCTGCGCAAACACTGCATCCAGATGATGGTTTTGGAAGCGCGCGTTGGCGCGCGCATGATTGACCAAGTGCAACGGAATGTCCGCGCGCAACGGATCCGTTTCGGTGTGCAGATGGTAATCGGGCAGGAAGGCGTTCTCTTCTCTGGTAAACACCGCCACTTCGCAACCGGCATCCGCCAATGCGTGCGCCAAGGTTTGGGTGTATACCTCAGAGCCGGCGTTGTAGCGTCGCGGATACCCGTGAATCACCAATAACACCTTCATGGCTCGTCACCCGCGCATCAAGCGTAACTTTCCGGTTGCCGGGCGGCGTGTTGTGGGCGGGGCAGCCGGGATGGTCGAGATGGTTGCGCCGCCGCTTGGCGATAATCTTGTATGGTTTGCGCAAGCCCGGCGCGCAAATTCGTTTGACAAGTGAAGTTCAGGGTTTGCTGCAACAAGCCGGGGTGCCCATAGAATTGATGGACATCGTACTCGCGCCCGGCGGTGACCACCACCTCGGCGTTGCTGTTGGTGATTGCCAACACCATGCGCGCCAGTTCATCAATGGCGGTCGGTTGTCCGGTCAACACATGCATGGGGGGCGGGGAAACGTGGTTGGTATGCAGATATTCCGCCGCCGCCACGATGGCTGCTGCCGTATCGTTGCAGTAGGTGAAATCAAACACTTGACCGCCGCCATGAATTTCCAACGCGGCGCCCGCCAGCGCGCGTCTGATGAAGGCGTTGGTTAGCCTGCTGTTGTGGTCATGCGGATGACCATACACATTGGAGAAGCGCAACACCGAATGCGCCATGCCATGCGCGGCGCATTGTTCGGCGACCAACCGCTCGCCGGCCACTTTCACGCGACCGTAATGATTGATCGGTTGCAACGTCGTGCTTTCGCGCACCGGCAACGAAGTCGGTTCGCCATACACCTCGCGGCTGCTGCCGAAAATCAACCAGCGACAACCGGCGTTGGCGGCGGCGGTCAGCAAGCGCGCGGTGCCGTGCAAATTCACTTGACTGCATCGTTCGGGTTGTCGTTCCGCATCGCATACTCGCGACACCGCCGCCAGATGCACAACTCCCGAAACTTCCGCCAACATCGCTTCCAGCCGGGGCTCGGTGGTGAGGTCGCCGATATGCTCCACGCGCCGCCCGGCTAAATCGTGCGCGCGCAAATCCAAGGCGACCGCATGCCAACCGGCAGCCGCAAAGGCGCGCCGCGCGGCGGTGCCAATGAGCCCGCCTCCGCCGGTAATTAGGACATTTTTATTTTGCTTCATTGTAGCGAATTCGGTTAGCGTGCCCAATTCGGCTTGGGCTTGCCGAGCCTAAATATAGGCTTTCAAGAATTATATTAGCAAACATAAGCAGTGTACTTGCATTTGCACTTGCGGGAAAATTTTTCAACCCCTTATATCCGCCCGCCGCAACCACCACACCCCC
>JAHRAW010000164.1 GCA_020027415.1 Gammaproteobacteria bacterium | reverse complement strand
AAGCAAGCGTGCGATCCGCGCCAACATTGAGATCATACGGGCATTCGTGCAACTGCGGCGGATTCTCGCCAGCCATGCAAATCTGGCGCGCCAACTTGCCAAACTGGAGAGCAAATACGATGCCCAGTTCAAGATTGTGTTTGATGCCATGCGTCAACTGATCAACGCTCCGCAACCGAAGCCGCAGCCAAAACGCCCCATCGGGTTTGCCCCATGGGAAGAGTAATGTCCATGCATGCGGTGCGCTACAAAATGACCGCAGCGGATGGATTGTGCGGTAAAAAATAATTAAATTTAGTATTGTGGTTGGTGTACGCTTTCGCTTGCAAATGGCTTGTCATAGAAAACATGAAAACCTTTGAAATACGAACCCGGTTTATGGATTATTTCGCCGCGCGCGGGCATGAAGTTGTGCCAAGCAGTTCGTTGGTGCCGGGCGATGATCCGACCTTGCTGTTCACCAATTCCGGCATGGTGCAATTCAAGGAAGTATTTTTGGGGCAACAATTGCGCAGCGTGCCACGGGCGGTGACCGCACAGCGTTGCGTGCGCGCCGGCGGCAAACATAACGACCTGGAAAACGTCGGCTACACCGCCCGTCATCACACCTTTTTTGAGATGTTGGGCAATTTCAGTTTCGGCGATTATTTCAAAGCCGAAGCGATTCACTATGCTTGGGAAGTTTTGACCAAGGAATTCGGTTTGCCGCCCGAGCGTCTCTGGGTAACAGTTTTTGAGGAGGACGACGAGGCAGCCAAAATTTGGCTGAACGACATTGGCGTGCCGGCAGCGCGTTTAAGCCGCATCGGCGCGCGCGATAATTTTTGGTCAATGGGGGATAGCGGACCATGCGGTCCGTGTTCGGAAGTATTTTACGACCATGGTCCGGAAGTGGCCGGCGGTCCGCCGGGCTCCGCCCAACAAGACGGCGACCGATTTGTTGAAATCTGGAATCTGGTGTTTATGCAATTCAATCGCGGGCGCGATGGCAAGCTTGAACCCTTGCCAAAACCGTCCGTGGATACGGGCTTGGGGCTTGAGCGCATCGCGGCAATTTTGCAAGGCGTGCAGAGCAATTATGAGATTGATCTGTTTCGCAATCTAATCCAAGCCGCCGCTGCGGTGTTAGGGGTGGATGATGAAGGCGACCAATCGTTGCGCGTCATCGCCGACCACATTCGCTCCACCGCGTTTTTGCTCGTGGATGGCGTAACCCCGTCCAACGAAGGGCGCGGGTATGTGGTGCGCAGGATTATTCGCCGCGCGGTGCGGCATGGTTATCGGTTGGGTTGCCGCGAACCGTTCATGCACAAATTAGTACAGCCCTTAATAGATGAAATGGGCGAAGCATATCCGGAACTGCTTGCCAATGGCGAACAAGTGGAACGAGTCTTGCAACGGGAAAACGAAAAATTTACCGAAACTTTGACGCAAGGTTTGAAAATTCTTGACCGCGAAATCGCCGCGTTCTCCGACGCGTCAAAGCAAACCAAAACCATCTCCGGCGAGGCGGCGTTTCGTCTCTATGACACATTTGGCTTCCCGCTGGATTTGACCGCCGATGTGGCGCGTGAACACGGCTTGCAAGTGGATACGGCGGCGTTTGAGCAAGCGATGGCAAAGCAACGCCAACGCGCGCGCGCCGCAAGTCAGTTTGTGCAGAGCGGACCGTTGACGGTGGACGGGGTCGGCGCCAGTCGTTTTGTCGGGTATCAGGGTTTGCAAAGCGATACGCGCGTGGTGGCGTTGCTTGCCAAGCCATCATCCGATTCGCAAGCGGAAGCGCCCGGCAAGCAACCCGTTGCCCACTCCGCGGCGGCGAAACTCAATCAACTCAGTCCCCTCAGCCAACTCAGTGAAGGGCAGCGCGGGATTGTGGTGTTGGAACATACGCCGTTTTATGCCGAAAGCGGTGGGCAAGTCGGCGACCGCGGCGAAATCCGTTTCCAGAATGCCGCGTTCCGCGTGTCAGATACCCGATACCTGTCAAACAAAGTGATTGCCCACCTCGGCGCGGTGACGCGCGGGCGAATTGATGACGGCGACCGCGCCACCGCGCAAGTGGATGCGGGGTTTCGCAGCGATTGCGCCAACAACCATTCAGCGACGCATTTGTTGCATGCGGCGTTGAAGGCGGTGCTTGGTTCGCATGTGCAGCAGAAAGGTTCGCTGGTGGAGGCGCCGCGGCTGCGCTTTGACTTTTCCCATTCTGCAGCGGTCGGGAAGCATGCGTTGCTCCAAATTGAGCAACGGGTGAATCAAAATATTCGCGCCAACACTTCGGTAACCGCCGCCACCATGGACTTGGAGCAAGCCAAAGCCGATGGCGCCGAAGCCTTGTTCGGCGAGAAGTATGATGCGCAGGTTCGGGTGATACGCATGGGCGAGTTTTCCTTTGAATTGTGCGGCGGCACGCATGTGCAGCGCAGCGGCGACATTGGTTTATTGAAAATTATATCGGAAAGCGGAGTCGCCGCCGGAGTACGGCGCATTGAAGCAGTCACCGGACGATATGCCGAGCAATGGGTTGCGCAACATTTGGCGTTGTTAGACAGCGCCGCGGCGGTTTTTAAATCGCCGCCGGAACACCTTGCGCAACGCTTGAAAACGACCCTTGACGAACAGCGGCAACAACAAAAACAAATTGAAACGCTGCAAAAAAAATTGCTCGCCGCCACCAGCACGGCTGCCGAGCAAGTCGAGGAAATTAATCGCATCAAGGTGGTCGCCATTCGTCAAGACCAAGCCGATGCAAAAGCCATGCGTATGACGGTTGACCAGTGGAAGCGCCAACTGGGAAGTTGCATCGTCTTCGTGGCCGGCGTTACGGCAAACAAGGTGCTGATGATTGCGGGCGTGACCAGCGACCTGGCTTTGCGTTATCATGCGGGAAAATTAATTCAAGCGTTGGCGCCGCTGGTGGATGGGCAAGGCGGCGGCAAGGCGGAACTGGCGCAGGGTGGCGGCGGCAAGATTAACTCGGTGGAGCAAGTGATGGTCGCGATGAAACGTTGGGTGGCGGAAGTGGCGCCATGAAAATTAGCGAGCGCAAAAACCTTGTCAAGCAACCTTATCGTGCTGCATCAATTTTTAGGATTTTTCGCTAAACCCTTTTAAGTTCATAAGTGAATCAACATCTTGTCTTTAATTGTTGAAAAATATGGCGGCACCTCAGTCGCTACCATTGAACGCATCAAAGCGGTGGCGCGCAATGTGGCGGAATCTGCCAAGCAGGGCAATAAAATCTTGGTGGTGGTGTCCGCCATGAGCGGCGAAACCAATAAACTGCTGGCGTTAGCAAAGCAAATCCATGCCAAGCCGGTGGAACGAGAACTGGATGTGTTGCTTGCCACTGGCGAGCAAGTGACCATCGCATTATTAACCTTGGCTTTGCACGCCATCGGCACGCGTGCGCGCTCCTACACCGGCTCGCAGATTCGCATTCTGACCGACCCGGTGCATGGCAAAGCCAGAATCATGGACATTCAATCGGCGCGCGCGCGCCATGATCTGGAAAATGGCGCAGTGGTGGTAGTGGCTGGTTTCCAAGGCGTTGACCAAGACAACAATATCACCACCTTGGGGCGTGGCGGCTCCGATACCACTGCGGTGGCGATGGCGGCCGCCCTGCAAGCCGATGAATGCCGTATTTATACCGATGTGGATGGCGTGTATACCGCCGACCCGCGGGTTGTGCCGGAAGCCAAGCGTCTTGAACGAATCACTTTTGAAGAAATGCTTGAGTTGTCCGGCGCCGGCGCCAAAGTGTTGCAAATTCGCGCGGTAGAATTTGCCAGTAAGTACAAAATCCCGCTGCGAGTGCTGTCATCGTTTAAGTTCGGCGCGGGCACGCTAATCACTGATGAGGATACCACCATGGAGCAACCGCTCATTACCGGCATCACCTATCATCGCGACGAAGCCAAAGTAACCGTGCGCGGCGTGCCGGACAAACCCGGCATCGCGCACAGCATCCTCGGCCCGATTTCGGACGCGCATATCAATGTGGATATGATCGTGCAGAATGTGAGCGCCGATGGACTCGCTGACCTTACTTTCACCGTTAGTAGCGACGACCTGCAAAAAAGCGAGCGCATCCTCGCGCCCATCGCCGCCAAACTCGGCGCCGAAGGCATCGTCGGCGACGGCAATCTGGCGAAAGTCTCAGTGGTGGGGGTCGGCATGCGCTCGCACGCCGGCATCGCCACCGCGATGTTCAAGGCGTTAGCCGAAAAAGGGATCAATATCCTAATGATTTCCACCTCAGAAATTAAGATTTCGGTGACCATTGACATGGAATACACCGAACTGGCGGTGCGCACGCTGCACAAGACGTTTGGCTTGGATGATCCAGCGCACCCGGCGGCGGATTGATTGCCGGCTACGCCGCAGTTTTTGGGATTGCAACGCTGATTAGCAAGGCAAGCGAGCGGCAAAAATGGTTGTGTTTCGCTTGAAAATGCGCTATTTTGCGGTGCTACATTGGAGCGACAAAGCGGTGCGAAATTGGCGGCTTGGCGTCAAAATAAATTAACAGTATTCTCAACACAGGAGCAGAAAATGTTAATCCTTACCCGTCGCATTGGCGAGTCTGTTTATATTGGAGACGAAGTTCATCTTACCGTGCTTGGGGTGCGCGGCACGCAGGTGCGAATTGGCATCAATGCGCCGAAAGATATTCCGGTTCATCGCGAGGAGATTTATCATAAAATCAGGCACGCGCAAACTGGCGAGACGCCGCCCTATGATAACGCCGGCAATCAGCAGGATTACAAATCTGAGCGCAGTCATGCGCAGCCGCAGACTGGGAAACCTGAGGAATCTGAGCGCCCGGCGGAGCATGATGATGCGCAACAACCTTCGCCGGAAGAAGCGGATCCGAATAATTCATAAGCGGCGCCGAATTGCCGCAGTGGTTTGTTGTCGCCAGATTGCCGCCGCATCGCGGAGAGGTCCGCCGCCCGACAAACCAACATTGAATACGGAGAGATGGCCGAGTGGTTGAAGGCGCTCCCCTGCTAAGGGAGTATGGGGTTTGTAGCCTCATCGAGGGTTCGAATCCCTCTCTCTCCGCCACCCGCCGCGCCTTCGGCATGGCAATGTTCATTCGGAAAATTGTGTAACGATTGACTTGGCGAGCGTATATTTTGTCAAGGTAACCGCCGCGCCCGTAGCTCAGTTGGATAGAGTACCTGGCTACGAACCAGGGGGTCGGGAGTTCGAATCTCTCCGGGCGCGCCACCCGCTTCTCATTTTAATCTCTCAAGCGATTTCGGCGCCGAACTGGGCGGCGGTCTCCACGAGCATTTCCCAAATGGAGAGCGCGAAACTGCGGGGGATCCATAACTCATAACCATGCGGCGAATGCCAGAGGGTTACGCCGACATGATGCAAGGTGCTGGAAGCCACTGCGCCGCATGGGAACGAGTGCGGGCGTAAATCCAGTGGAATATGGCGGTTCAGTAACGGAGCGGCTTGCGCGCCGCTGATTCGCACTTGGCTGCGGGCATGCGAAAGATCCAGGGTGGCGCCTTGCGCCGGTGCGAGAGCGGGAACTTCTCCGCCTAACAACCACCACTGCAACGGCGCGATACGAAGCAACGCACCGTGCCGCCCTATCGCAGCGCGCCCGCCGGGCGGGGCGGCTTGCACCCCCGCCGCTTGCGCCGCTTGCGCCGCGACATACGCAAGGGTGTCATGCCACGCGGCGATTTGATGCACGATTATCTGCGGGATTTCGCTTAGCGTAACCGCGCTTTCGCTTAGCGCAACCATGCCCTCGCCGGCCGGCACGTTTTT
>JAHRAW010000158.1 GCA_020027415.1 Gammaproteobacteria bacterium | reverse complement strand
TTTATCAAATGGTGCTTAACGAAATAGAAAAACCCTTGTTTGAAGTGGTTATGAAATATGCCGATAAAAATCAGAGCAAGGCAGCCAAAGTGCTTGGCATCAACCGAAACACATTGCGCAAGAAACTGCAACAACACGGACTGGATGGTTGATTTAAAGTTTCCAGTTATGCTCCATGCTTGCCATGCGCGCAAGTGCAAATCTTAAATTTAAACTCCAACCCCGACTCCCATTCAAACCGATAGCGCGATGAAAACCCGTGCGCTCGCCAGAGCGTTGGTCAGCGTTTCCGACAAACGAGGAATCGTCCCTTTCTGTCGGGCATTGGCTGACATGAAGATTGAAATTCTCTCCACCGGCGGAACCGCGCAGCAACTGCGGGAAAACGGCGTTCCGGTGACGGAAGTATCGGAGTACACCGGTTTCCCCGAAATTATGGATGGGCGCGTCAAGACCCTGCATCCGAAAATTCACGGCGGTATCTTGGGCCGACGAGGGCGCGATGAGCAAGTTATGGCGGCGCATGGCATCGCGCCGATTGATTTAGTGGTGGTGAATCTCTATCCGTTTGCGGCAACGGTGGCATCGCCGCAGTGCAAACCTGCGCAAGCGATGGAAAATATAGACATCGGCGGACCGGCCATGCTGCGCGCCGCCGCCAAAAATCACCGCGATATCACGGTGGTGGTTGACCCGCATGATTATGCTGCGGTGGTGGAGCAATTGCAGCGTCCGACGCAGAGCATTCCGGCGTCCATGCGCGCGGCGTTGGCGACCAAAACATTTTCCCACACGGCTAACTATGACCGCGCCATTGCCGACTATCTTAGCGCAATGGCGGAACCGCATGGCGAACCAGTTGCGCTTAGCGAATCAAATGCGCGCGCCGACGCAATTGATTTTCCGCACATTCTTAACCTGCAATTTCACAAACAACAAGCGTTGCGGTATGGTGAGAATCCGCACCAGCATGCGGCTTTCTACCGCGCCGCCGAGGAGCCGGCCGGACTCGCCAACGCGCGCCAGTTGCAAGGCAAAATGTTGTCGTTCAATAACATTGCCGATACCGATGCGGCGTTTGCTTGCGTCCAACAATTCAACGAACCCGAGGCCGAAAAAAAACATGCTTGCGTCATCGTCAAGCACGTCAATCCGTGCGGGGTGGCGGTGCATGCGCGGCAACTGGAAGCGTATCAGCGCGCTTTCCGCACCGACGCCGAATCCGCTTTCGGCGGTATCATCGCGTTCAATCAGCCCTTGCAAGCGGATACCGCGCGCGCAATCATCGCGCAGCAATTTGCCGAAGTGATTATCGCCCCGTCCATCGCCGCCGCGGCGCAGCAAGCATTGTCCGCCAAGCAAAATATCCGCGTGCTCGCATGCGTGCATGCGGGCGCCGCCCCGCGCCGCTTGGAATACAAGAAAGTGAGCGGCGGGTTGTTGGTTCAGCAAACCGACGAGGCGCTTAACCACAAATTTGAAGTGGTCACCGAATGCGCTCCGCAAGCGGCGCAACGGCAGGATTTATGGTTCGCGTGGAAAGTCGCCAAGTTCGTTAAATCCAACGCCATCGTGTATGCCAAGCGGCAAGCGACCGTCGGTATCGGCGCCGGGCAGATGAGTCGCATCCATGCGGCGCGCATCGCCGCCATCAAAGCGCAGCACGCCGACTTGCAAGTGAGCGGCGCGGTGTTGGCTTCGGATGCGTTTTTTCCGTTTCGCGATGGCATTGATCATGCCGCCGAAGTCGGGGTGCGGGCGGTGATTCAGCCCGGCGGGTCGCGCCGCGATGCGGAGGTAATCGCCGCCGCCAATGAACACCGCATTGCGATGATATTCACCGCGATGCGGCATTTTCGGCACTAACTGAGACCGAGACCGTGCGCGCCGCGCCAGAGGAAAAAAAGTGAAGCAGCGAACCTATCGCGTGTGGTTGCGCGGCACCGTGTTGCCGGGAAAATCCCGCGCCGAAGTTCTCAGCCGCTTGGCGGCGTTATTCCATTCCGAGCGCGCCAAGATGGAAAAATTGTTGCAAGGCAAGCCGGTGGCGTTGACCAAGCAATATGAACGCGCCGAGGCGAACAAAATCCGCCGCGCCATCCGCGCCGCCGGCGCGGAGTGCGATGTGGAGAAAATCATCGCGCGACCGAGTTCGGCGGCCAACGATGGGGGTAGGGGCGAGGAGAAGGAGAAGGATAAAAATAAGGACGAGGGTTTCCAGTCAAACGATTCCCCCGACCCCGCGGCGCAACGAGAATCAGAACCAGAACAGCAGCCAGAACCAGAACCATCCGCATCGCTACCCGCGGCAATGCTACGTTTTGTTGCCGTCAACACCGATTACTATGCGCGCCAATTCGCAAAATTCGGTGCGCCTGAACGCCCGTCTTTTGCGGTGACTTGGCACTGGCCCGCTTTTTTCGCGTTCTTTTTCTGGGCGGCGTATAGAAAGTTATGGCGGTGGGCGGGCTTCAATTTGCTCGGCGGTCTGGTGTTGTTGCTCATGGTCCAGCCGGGGCCGGTGTATGTGGCGTGGGCGTTATGCTGGCCGCTCACCGCCAACTACTTATATTTTCGCCAGGTGCGCGCTCAGGTGCGCGCGCATGGCAATCAGCCGCCGGCGCATGGCGGTCAGTTTGCAAGCCGCGCGAAGGATGCGAACAATACGAATGCTCGCAACGCCCGCTTCAAAGCGCAGCGCGGCGGCGTCAGTCGGACGGCGGTGTGGTTGGGTATACTGCTGATGTTCGTCATCTCAATCGCGTTGAATAACACCTTGAGCGAACGTTTGTTGCAGCAATACTTCGCCCGCATTGACGCCGTGCTGCCGCCCGGCTCCCGGCAACGCGGCGATGGTTCGGTGATTGACAATATCGCGGCGTTGGATCCGTCGGTGGCGAAGACGGTGGTTTCGTTGGGCCTGCTTGCGGCAAAGTTGCAAGCGTTGGATACGGGCGCAGACGCGGATGCTCGGCAACGCGACCCGCAACAAGTGTTGTCTCAATTGCAACAATTCATTGAGCGAAAACAAGTCAAAGATGCTTGGGGAACGGTGATTGCCGTACAACGAGAACTTGGGCGACTGGTGCTGGTCTCGGCAGGACCGGATGCGAGTTTCGGCACTCCGGATGACATTCTGCAGTATATCCGCCTCAATTATTTGTGATGCCTTCATCGGTGATGCAGGCTCGGCAAGCGGTCGCATGGCATCCATAACATGAAAGTGTTGGTAGTCGGCGGCGGCGGGCGGGAGCACGCGCTGGCTTGGAAAGCGGCGCAATCCGAACGCGTGGAGCGCGTGTATGTCGCGCCGGGAAACGCGGGTACGGCGCGCGAGCCGCGCTTGGAAAATGTAGCCATTCAGTCTACGGACATTCACGCGTTGGCGCGTTTTGCCGCCCGCCGCCGCATTGACCTGACGATAATCGGCGCCGAAGCCCCGCTGGTAATGGGGGTGGTGGAAGTATTTGCCGAACGCGGGTTGCGGTGTTTGGGGCCCACGCGCGCCGCCGCGCAGTTGGAGGGCTCCAAGATATTCGCCAAAGATTTTTTAACCCGACACGCCATTCCGACCGCGCCGTACCGTACTTTTACCGAACTGGACGCCGCGCTATCGGCGCTATCGGCGGCGGAGTATCCGTTGGTCATCAAAGCCGACGGACTGGCCGCCGGCAAAGGCGTGCTCATCGCCGAGAATCGCCGGCAAGCCGCGGCCGCGCTTACCGATATGTTGGCGCGGAAACGATACGGCGCGGCGGGCAGCCGCGTGTTGGTTGAGCAATTCGTGCGCGGCGAAGAAGTCAGTTTTATTGCGCTGGTGGATGGCAAAACCATTTTGCCGATGGCTTCCAGCCAAGATCACAAAGCCGCTTATGACGGCGACCGCGGTCCCAACACCGGCGGCATGGGCGCATACTCGCCGGCGCCGATTGTCAATGAAGCCATGCACGCGCAAATCATGCAGCGAGTGATGCGCCCCACGGTGCAAGGCATGGCCGCCGAAGGCATGCCGTACAGCGGGTTTTTATACGCCGGGCTGATGATTGGCGATGACGGGATTCCGCAGGTGCTGGAATTCAATTGCCGTTGCGGCGACCCGGAAACCCAGCCGATCATGTTGCGCTTGCGGTCCGATTTGGTGGCGCACTGCATGGCCGCGGTGGAAGGCAATTTAGTTTCGCAACGCGCGCACTGGGATGTTCGTTGCGCGCTCGGCGTGGTCATGGCGGCGGACGGGTATCCCGGCGAGTGCCGCGTGGGCGATTGGATCCATGGCTTGGCGGATTCCGCCGTACAGCAAGATGACGCGGCGCATAAAATTTTTCATGCCGGCACGGGTATCCAAGATGGAAAAATCGTAGTCAGCGGCGGGCGGGTGGTATGCGCAACCGCCTGCGCGGACAATGTGCATGCGGCGCAACAAGCCGCTTATCAGTTGGCGAAGCAACTCAGTTGGCAAGGTTGTTGGTATCGCGCGGATATCGGACACCGCGCGATCAAGCGGGAACTTGCCGAGCAACCCGTCGCGGCGCCGCTGAGTTCGGCGCGAGTCCCGGCAAGCAAGGTTCGGTTCACCGATTCACTTTGCTGTTGAGCGGATATATTTTATGTTCACCTGCCTATTTAGGTTTTCTGCCATGCGCATGTGGTTGCGCCAAGGCGCGCGCTTGGCGTTGCTACTGACGCTGCCTTTCAGTCTGCCCGCCGCAGTGCAAGCGCAAACAAAAACAAAACCGCAAACCGATTGTCGGCTATCAACCCACGCCTTCGCGCGCATGCAAATCGTGCGCCTTACGCTGCAAAATGATCGACAACAACGCATTAATATTAATTCGCATATCGCGGATGAGCCAAGCGAGCGCGCCGCTGGGTATCAGCATATTTGCGCTTCGGTAATTGAGCGCACGAGCATTTTGTTTCGCTATCCAGCCACCACCGCCGGGCGTTTCCATATGCACAATGTCAAAGCGCCGCTGGACATCGGATTTTTTGATGAATGCGGTGTGTTGCTGCAGTATCGGGTGATGCACCCGTATTCCGCTGACGCAGCAAATCAAGGCGCAGAAATTTTGTATGGCGCGATACAAGCGTTTCAATACGCCTTAGAAGCGCGGCGCGGCTTCTTCAAAGAAAACCAGTTATCGGCTGGCTCGGCGCGGTTGTTGTTGGAAACGCTGCCATAATCGTTGGCGTCCGCCCGCGCGCAACCCAAATCAACCCTAACCCAAGCTCAGCGCGACCGATGACCAAGCCGCTTGTCAAGCCCTATGGATTGTGGCGCAGCCCGATGCAGTTGACGGAATTATTTTCCCAGCCGTCCGCGCCGATGTACCCATTCCGCTATCAAGGCGATTTGCACTGGTTGGAGGCGTTGCCGCAAGATGGCGGTCGCGTCGTTTTGATGCGGCAAACCGCCGCCGCGCGCCAATGCTTAACGCCGCCCGATTTCAATATTCGCACCGCAGTGCATGAATACGGCGGGCGTTGTTTTTGCGTGCTTGGCGAACACATTATTTTCAATAACTTCCACGATGGGCGAATTTATCGGCAAAGATTATGCGCGGCGTCCACGCCCATCGCGGTAACCGAGTCGCCGCCGGCGCAAGCCTCCCGTTGTTTTGCCGACTTGTTGCCGCTTGCGCGCCACAACGCCGTGTTGGCGGTCATGGAAACCAGCCAAGACGGCGCGCAACGCGACAGTCTGGCGCTGATTCAACTGGCAGATGAAATGAAGCCGGTAGCGCCGCGCATATTGGTAGAAGGCGGTGATTTTTACGCCAGCCCGGTGGCTTCCCCTGACCACCGCCAACTCGCTTGGTTGGAGTGGGACCATCCGTATATGCCGTGGGATCAGAGCCGTTTGGTAACAGCCGAATTGAGCGGCGGCGCGGACGCGGGCGAGTTGCAAATTCGCAAGCGGCAAGTGGTGGTGGCGCGGGCCAATCAAGCGGTATGCCAGCCCGGTTTTCTCGCTGACCACACGTTGTTGTTTGTGAGTGACGGCGGCGACAACAATTTCTGGAATTTTTTTTCGTACAAGAATCAGCAAATCAAACAAATCACCCATGGCGAGTACGAATACGGCGAAGCCCACTGGATATTTGGCAAGCGTCGCTGGCAACAAATTTCGGAGCAACACATCATCGCGGTAGCGAGTCGCCACCAAGGCGATATGCTGCGCGCGATTGCATGCAGTTCGGATGCGGTTGCGCCCACCTCTACCTCAGCCTGCGCGCCGCCCGCCGAGTTGCACGAGCCCGAAGAGTTCGCGGTGTGCGCCGATTTATGGGCGGATACGGCAACGCATGAATTGCTGTTTGTAGCGAGCTATGCAGAACGCAGCGCGCAAATTCGGGCGTTACACTTAGACTGTGTGCCGACATTGGCGGCGCCGAAGCCAAACCCGACCCCGCAGCCTGATGATATTGCCGCGCACGGCTATAGCCAACCGCAGCCCATCGCCTATCCAACCCGCGATCGGCGGCAAGCCTATGCCTATTTTTATCCCCCGTTCAATCGGCGCTATTGCGCGCCGGCGGACGCCAAGCCGCCGTTGATGGTGGTCGTGCATGGCGGTCCCACCAGCCGCGCGACTCCCGAGATGAATCCGCTCAAACAATTTTTTACTTCACTCGGTTATGCGGTGTTGGATGTCAATCATCGCGGCAGCACCGGATATGGGCGCGCCTACCGCCAACGCCTGCTCGGTCGTTGGGGTGAAATTGACGCCGACGATATTGCCGATGGCGTGCGCCATGTGGTGGCGGCGGGGTTGGTCAATCCTGAGTTGGTGTTCATCCGTGGCGGTAGCGCCGGCGGCTATGCGGTGCTGCGCGCGCTGACTCGTTGTGCGCGGATGTTCAGCGGCGGCGCTTGCTATTACGGCATCGGCAACCTGCTTACTTTAGCGAAAATCACGCACAAATTTGAGGGACACTATACCGACCGCCTGATTGGTGAAAAGTTCGCCGCCGAGTCTGCGCGCCTGCCGGCCAGTCGGTTTGTGCAACGCTCGCCGATTTTTCAACTTGACCGCTTATCCAGTCCGCTGATTCTGTTCCAAGGGCTGCAAGATAAGGTGGTGCCGGCGGCGGTTTCCCGCGAGGTGGCGGAACTCCTCAGCAAAAAAGGCATCTCGCACGAATACATTGAATACGAACACGAAGGGCACGGCTTTCGCCGCTTGTCAACCCGCGTCGATTCCCTCACCAGAGAGACGGCTTTTTTCGCCGCCATCATCCGCGCGAAGAGTGCGCCGGCGGCAAACACCGGCAGCCCACATTCCGATGGCGCGCGCGCCTGACAACGATCGGATTTTGGCGTTGGTGGGGGTGTTTCAGGCATCCGCGTTGGTTCGTCAATGCGCCCGCCATGAAAATTGCGAACATCGCGCGTTGCATGCATCCAGTTTTAGTTTGCTCAGACTGAACGCCGATTCCACTGAGGAAGTTTTTGGCTCCATCCGCGGCTTGCGGCTGGGCTTGGATTGCATGGTGAAGTTATTCGGCGGCGGCGCGGATTCGTCGGCACGCGAGATCTTTCAGTACGCCACCGGGATGTATCATATCAGTCTAAAATTGCGCAATCACCGCGCGCTGCAAACGATGATTGAACATGGATTTGAGGAACTTGGTGAACGTTACTTGAACAACGACCCCTGCCGCGATAATGGTTACGGCTACGACTACAATCACGACCAGCCGTTACATGCCGACATTGCTGCGCTTTATGCCCGCAGCATTAGCACCTTAACGCCGCGCATCATGGTGCATGGCGCGCGCGGCAAACTGGAAAATCCGCTGACCATCAACCGCGTCCGAACCGCGTTATTCTCCGGCATTCGCGCCGCTTGGTTATGGCATCAACTTGGCGGGCGGCGTTGGCAGGTGCTGTTTCAGCGCAAACACTATCAGCGGCAAGCGCAGATTTTATTGCGCCAACCTGCTGCGCCGTGACATGCCGCCGCCCCGCCGATCGGTGAGATGCGCTACCGGCGGCGGCGCAAATAGACGGCAAATCTGGGTTTGCCGTGTGCGGTGAGACCGTAATACTTGAAGGTGATGACGCTACCCACCGGCGGCGGTTCGGCGCGCTGTTGGTCGCTGAACCCGGAGCCAATGTTGACCATGCTTTGATCCGCCATTTCGCATTGCAAGGCGCCCATTTTGCCGCGGTATTTGCCCTTGCCGGGCAAAATCTTGCGCACCACGCAATCCGCATCCAAGTAGTTTTTAACTTTCAACGCCGAAGACAAGCGTCCAGTTTGATACGGCGAATTCGGGTTTCGCACCACCACGCCTTCGCCGCCGCCGGCGCTGACTTCCGCCAACAACCGTTTGAGGTGCACGTCGTTGTCAACCTTGATTTGCGGAATGATTTGCAAGTGTTCGGTGGCGGTGGGGTTTTGTGTCAGATAATCCTGCAACACCGCCAGCCGCTCCAGCAAACCGCCGCGCTGATGCGGCGCTTCAAAAACGTAGTAGCCGACTTGCCGCCAGCGCGCATCGGGGGTTTTGGTGCGCACGATTGAGACGATGTTGGCAAAATCCTCGCGCTTGGTCCATAACTCGCCGTCCAACGCAAACGGCGGAAAATTTTCGGTAAACCACGGCGGCGCATGCACCACATGACCGCCGCGGCTGCGCAGTTGTTTGCCGTCCCACAAACCGCGCACCCCATCCAACTTTTCGCTCATCACCCAACCCGCGACTTGCTGACTGCCGTCATAGGTTTTGAGTAGAAAAATATCCGCCGCGTGTGCGCACGCAGGTTGCCACAGCAACAAGCCGAGCAACCACGCAACCCGCTTCCGTGCGAGGGAAATAGACAATGGAGAAAGCCTAATCTTTGGCTTGCAGGTTCGCCGTCAGTAGCCTGGGGCGGGCGTGAAATTAATGCCCATGCCGACGTTTCAGTATGCGCATGAATTTTTGCATCTGCGCTTCGCTGAAAGTCTCGCCTAACTTGGCTTTGGTCTGGCCGATTAATATGGTCATGTGGCGGGCCAGTTCGCTGTGTTGCTCAGCCAACTCGGCGACTTTCGCATCGTAGCCTTCCGCCTTTGGATCCAACTCAAACAGCGCGCGCCGCGCAGCGCGCATTTGCTCGTGCATTCCTTGCATCGCCGGTCTTACTGGTTCGGCGGTGGTGAATAAGGCGGCGCGTTGCGCATCGTCCAGTTCCAGTTTGCGCGACAATTGATTGAGTCGTTTCTCGCTCATCATGTAGGACGGATGTTTGCCGCCATACCGATGCCCATCGGTATCGTAGTATTTCCAGCAGTTGAACACCGCGAACAGCGCGCCGGCGATAATCACCAACGCGCCGATGCCGATGGCGCCATAGATACACGTTTTTTTACGCATTGAAAACTCCAGTTTGTGGGGTGAAAAGGGATAACAGCGATATGCTACCACCAAGCAAAGTAACATGTCAATGATTATTCTGCTTATGATTCCGCTTATGATTCCGCTTATGATTCCGCTTATTGCTCCGCTTATTGCTCCGCTTATT
>JAHRAW010000142.1 GCA_020027415.1 Gammaproteobacteria bacterium | reverse complement strand
AGCGCCAAGGGAAATGAAAAGTACGATACTGAAAAGAATTATTTTAAATACATTTCAACTATCGATAAAAATCTTAGCGCATTCTCGTCTAAGGCAATTCCCGCAACAGAAAAAGAATATTTTTTGGCTGAGTAGGCTAAGATTTACAATTGGGAAACTATTAAAACCGAAATGCGAAATTTAGCCTCCAAGCGTTTAACTAAAGATGAGCCCTTGAAATATATCTCCAACCCGATACGGCTGCAGTTAAGTTATCTACAATTTTCAAACAATCTTAAGTCCGATGTTCGCCTATATCGTCCGCCGCTTGTTGTTGGTAATCCCGACGCTGTTCGGGATTATGTTGATTAACTTTGCCATCGTGCAGTTTGCGCCGGGCGGACCGGTGGAGCAGGCGATTGCGACTTGGCAGGGGCATGCGGTGGAAGCCACCAGTCGTTTTTCCGGGCGCGGCGCGGATTTGCAAAATAATCAACCAACCGCCGCCGGGCAAACGACCGCCGGCGGTAGCGGGGTCAGTAAATATCGCGGCGCGCAGGGGCTTCGCCCGGAAATTATTGCGCAGATTGAAAAGCAGTTTGGGTTTGACAAACCGCCGCGCGAGCGTTTCTGGAAAATGCTCACGGATTATGCGCGTTTTGATTTCGGCGAAAGTTATTTCAGCAATCAGCGCGTGGTGGATTTGATTATTGAGAAAATGCCGGTTTCCATCTCGTTGGGGTTATGGACTACGCTGATTGTGTATTTGGTTTCCATTCCGCTGGGAATACGCAAAGCGGTGCACGACGATACGCGGTTTGACGCTTGGAGCAGCGGCGTGATTGTCGCCGGGTATGCGATTCCCAGTTTCCTGTTTTCGGTGTTGTTAATCGTGGTGTTTTCCGGCGGGAGATACTTGGATTGGTTTCCGTTGCGCGGGCTCACCTCCGCAGGCTGGGAACATTTTGCATGGTGGCGACAGGTCGCCGATTATTTCTGGCATATCACCTTGCCGGTGTTGTCGCTGGTGCTCGGCGGTTTCGCCGGCTTAACCATGCTCACCAAAAATTCATTCCTTGATCAAATCAAACTGCATTATGTGCAGACCGCGCGCGCCAAAGGCTTATCGGAAAATCAAGTGCTGTATCGGCATGTGTTTCGCAATGCGATGTTGATTGTCATCGCCGGCTTTCCGGCCATGTTCATCGGCATTTTGTTCACCGGCGCGTTGCTGATTGAAGTGATTTTTTCGCTGGACGGACTCGGTTTGTTGGGCTATGAAGCCGCCCTCAACCGCGATTATCCGGTGATGTTCGCCATCCTTTATCTGTTTACTTTAATCGGCATGCTGCTGCAGATCGTGCGCGATGTGATGTATACCATTATTGACCCGCGCATTGATTTTGAAACCCGAGCCGGCTGATGGCGGCGAACTCGCAACCCGACTCCGCCGCCGCATGGTTTGGCATGCAGTGCTCGCCGCTGGATTTACGGCGGTGGCAAAATTTCCGCAACAACACGCGCGGCTATTGGTCGCTATGGATTTTTCTCGCGCTGTTCACCCTCTCGCTGTTTGCCGAGGTGGTCGCCAACGACAAGCCGTTGCTGGTGCGTTACGACGGCATGTTCTACGCGCCCATTTTATTTGCGCATGCCGAAACCGAGTTTGGCGGCGAGTTCGCCTTGGAAGCCGACTATCGCGACCCGTATGTGCAAGATTTGATTGACGCCAAAGGCTGGATTCTGTGGCCGCCGATTCCGTATTCCTACGACACCATTGACTATGGAATACAAACTCCGCTGCCGGCGCCGCCTTCCAGCCGACACTATCTCGGCACCGACGACCAAGCGCGGGATGTGTTGGCAAGGGTGTTATACGGGTTTCGCATATCCATCTTGTTTGGCTTGGCGTTGACCGCGCTGAGTTCGGTGTTGGGCATCGCCGCCGGCGCGGTGCAGGGCTATTTTGGCGGGCTCATTGATTTGTTGATGCAACGCTTCATTGAAATTTGGGAAGGGCTGCCGGTGTTATATCTGCTGATTATCATGGCCGCGGTGATTGAGCCGAGCTTTGCCAGTTTGTTAATTTTGATGTTGTTGTTTTCATGGACTGGATTGGTTGCCGTGGTGCGCGCGGAATTTCTGCGGGTGCGAAATTTTGAATATGTGCGCGCCGCCAAAGCCTTGGGGGTGAGCGATGCGAAAATCATGACGCGGCATATTCTGCCGAATGCGATGGTGGCGACGCTGACTTTTATGCCGTTCATTCTGAGCGGCTCGGTGACCACTTTGGCGGGCTTGGATTTTTTGGGCTTCGGCTTGCCGCTCGGTTCGCCTTCGCTCGGCGAAATGTTGCAACAAGGCAAGAACAACCTGCAAGCGCCGTGGTTGGGGATTACCGGCTTTGTGGTCATCGGCGTGATGCTCTCGTTGTTGGTGTTTATCGGCGAGGCGGTGCGCGATGCGTTTGATCCGCGCAAACTCTTCTCATGAATTCAATTCGCGCGCCCGCGCCCAGCAGTGCGGCTCAGCCGGTGCTAACCGTAGAGGCGTTATCGGTCGGCTTTCGCCAAGTGGTTAAGCAACGGCAAACTATTTCCACGGTGGTGCAGCAAATCGGCTTTGCCCTGCACGCCGGGGAGACTGTGGCGTTGGTGGGTGAATCCGGCGCCGGCAAATCGCTGACCGCGCTGGCAATCATGCAATTGCTGCCGTATCCACAAGCCGTCATCGGCGGCTCCATCCGTCATCACGCCACTGCTGCCGCCGCCGCCACCGAATTGGTGGGCGCCGACCCGCGCACGCTGCAACGCATTCGCGGCAACCATATCTCCATGATTTTCCAAGAGCCGATGACCGCGCTCAATCCGCTGCATACCATTGAACGACAAATCGGCGAGTCGCTCGCCCTGCATCAACGCCTCAGCGGCGCGGCGGCGCGGGGTAAAATTATTGACCTATTGACGCAAGTGGAACTGGATGCGCCGCAAACTCGGCTCCGCGCCTATCCGCACCAACTCTCCGGCGGGCAGCGGCAACGCGTGATGATCGCCATGGCGCTGGCAAATCAGCCGACGGTGTTGCTCGCCGATGAACCGACCACGGCGTTGGATGTGACCGTGCAATCGCGTATCTTGCGCTTGCTGAAAGAATTGCAACGCCGCGAAAACCTGGCGATATTGTTGATCACCCACGACCTCAACATGGTGCGCAAAGTCGCCGAGCGGGTGCTGGTGATGAAGCAAGGGCGCGTGGTGGAACGCGGCGCAACTGCGCGCATATTCGCCGCCGCGCAACACCCGTATACCCAAAAATTGTTAGCCGCCGCGCCGCCGGCAAGAAAGCCGCCGCCACTGCCGCTGGGCGCCCCCATACTCGCGGTGGACAACCTCAAAGTATGGTTTCCGCTGCGCCGCGGCGTGTTGCGGCGCACGGTCGGACATGTCAAAGCGGTCAATCATGCGTCGCTGAAATTGTATCGCGGGCGCACCTTAGGGGTGGTCGGCGAATCCGGTTCCGGCAAAACCACCTTGGCACTGGCGGTGCTGCGCTTGCTGAAATCATCCGGGCGCATTGTTTTTGGCGAGCAAGCCGCAGCCGAATCTAATGCTGACGCCGCTGCCACCGCCACCGATTCGCGCCGCCCGATGAAACATTTGCGGCGGCAAATGCAAATCGTATTTCAAGACCCCTATGGCGCCTTGTCGCCGCGCATGTCCATCGGCGAAATCATCAGCGAAGGGTTGCACGCGCACGGCTTGCTCGCCGACCGCCAAGCCCGCGAGCGCAAGGTGGTGAACATCCTCCGTCAAGTGGAAATTGACCCGTCCGCGCGCTTCCGCTATCCGCATGAATTCTCCGGCGGGCAACGCCAGCGCATCGCCATCGCCCGCGCCTTAATTTTAGAGCCGAAAATTTTATTCTTAGACGAACCCACCTCGGCGCTGGACCGCACCGTGCAAGTGCAGATTCTACACCTGCTGAGTCATCTCCAACGCCAACACGGGCTCGCCTATGTTTTCATTTCGCACGACCTCAACATAGTGCGCGCGCTCGCCGATGAACTAATGGTGATGCGCGGCGGCGAGGTGGTGGAACAAGGCGCCGCGCAAGCCATTTTCAGCAACCCGCAACATCCGTACACCCAAGAACTGCTGCAGTCTGCGGCTTTGGATTCGTTGTGAGGTTGGATTCCCGCTTGCGCAGGGCTTGCGCGAAAAATCGCTGCGGGCGATTTTTTGACTACTGATTGGTTAGTTTCGCGGCGGCTTTGCCGACTCTCTGACGGGGGTGGGGCGGGAATGACGGTACGGGGAGGCGGTTGCAGTAGCCGCTCTTTTTTATGCTATGCTGTGCTTTGACGAGCCGCGTGCGCAACTGCGGCGTTGCCGATAACCTTGAAAACCCACTGCATGCTGAAATGTCTGCACCCACCCCCACCCAACGCGCTCCCCGAACCCCCGTTGCTGAACGCCTGCTCCGCGCGATACTGGCGGGCACTACAATTGAAATCAACGGACCGAATCCGTGGGATCCACAGATTAAAAACCCCGCCTTTTTCCGGCGCGTGCTTACCAACGGGTCGGTGGGCTTGGGCGAAGCCTACATGGACGGCTGGTGGGAGTGCGCGAACCTTGACCAAATGTTCCACCGCTTGTTGCGCCACCAACGCCTGCACCGCCGCCATCGCCGATTTATCTCCCATCTCGGCGTTTCCATACGGGCGTTGTTGTTTAACCTGCAGAGCAAACGGCGCGCCTTTCAGGTCGGCAAAGCGCATTACGACCTCGGCAATGATCTCTACCAAGCGATGCTGGACCCATGCATGGTTTATACCTGTGGCTACTGGCGCAAGGCGGAGCATTTAAATGACGCGCAGCAACATAAATTGGAATTGGCGTGCCGCAAACTTGACCTGCAGCCCGGCATGCGCGTGTTGGACATCGGCTGCGGGTGGGGCAGTTTCGCCCACTACGCCGCCAAAAATTACGGCGTGCACGTGGTCGGCATCAGCGTTTCCGCACAACAAGTTGCGTTGGGCGCGCAACGCTGTCAGGGGTTGCCGGTGGAACTGCGGCTGCAGGATTATCGCGCGGTCAATGAACAATTTGACGCCATCGCTTCGCTCGGCATGTTTGAACATGTCGGGCATAAAAACCACCGCGAGTATATGCGCGTGGTGCGGCGTTGCTTAACTCCGCCGGGTAAATTTCTGTTGCATACCATCGGCAAGAATCAATCGCGCGCGGGAGTGGATCCGTGGGTTGCCAAATACATATTTCCCAACGGCGAAATTCCCTCGCTGAAACAAATATCGGCGGCGGTGGAATCGTTGATGCTGATTGAAGACCTGCACAACTTCGGCGCCGATTACGACAACACCTTGATGGCATGGTTTGCCAACTTTGATCAAGCCTGGCCTCAACTCAAACAAAATCTTCCCGAAACTTTTTACCGTATGTGGAAATACTATCTGCATGTATGCGCCGGCGCGTTCCGCGCGCGCAATTTGCAACTGTGGCAAATCGTGATTGCCAACGGCGCCGCTGAGGGCGGCTACCGACGCCCGGATATGTGATGGTAGGTACGCGCTGCTGACGTCGGCGCGGGTTAGCAAATGGCGTCGGCGAGGGCGATGTATTGGTGCACCGAAAGCGTCTCGGCGCGCAACTGCGGATTGATGTCGGCGGCGCGAAAATGTTCGGCTTGCGCCCACTCGGCGAGCGCGTTGCGCAGCGTTTTTCGGCGTTGACAGAAGGCAGCGGCAAGCACGGCTTGAAAAATTTTCGGGTTGCGCGGCTGTAGCGGATGTTTTTTGGGGGTCAGGCGCAGCACCGTGGATTGCACTTGCGGCGGCGGGTGGAATGCGTGCGGCGGCACTGCAAACAGCAGTTCGCAATCCACCGCCAGCGCCGCCATTACCGATAAACGTCCATACTGCCTGCCGCCCGGCGGCGCCGCCAAACGTTGCGCCACTTCCTGTTGCAACATAAATAACATGTCTTGGATGGCGTCAAGTTGGCGCAGTAGGTGAAAAATCAGCGGCGTGGAAATGTTGTACGGCAAGTTGCCAAGCACGCGCCAACGAACGCAACTTGACGCGGCGCGATTTTGCCCGCCACCCGCGTGTTGCTGTAACGAATCGGGGTTAGAGTTAGAGTTGGAGTCGGCAGCGGCGTTGAGGTCAGCCAAAGTTAACCGCAGCGCATCGCCTGATATGACTCGCACTTGCGCGCGCGAATAACGTTGTTGCAAACGATGCGCCAACTCGCGGTCCAGTTCCACCACCGCTACGCGCGCCGCATTTTCCACGCGCGCAGCAGTGGAGTCGGAATCGGTGGCCGGCAAAGCCCGCAGTAAGGCCTCGGTCAGCGCGCCGCGCCCGGCGCCGATTTCTAAAATCCGTTGCCCGCGCGCCGGGGCAAACGCCGCGACGATGCGATCCAACACCGCAACATCGGTCAAAAAGTGCTGACCGAAACGCTTGCGCGGTGGTGGCAGTGGCGGCGGGTTTTTGTCAGTCAAGCGGTTTTTCTCAGTCAAGCGATTTTTCTTAGCAAAGCGATTTCTTATTGGCCGCCAATTCACCCGCCAACTTAATCGCGGCGATCAAACTGGCGGGGTCGGCTTGGCGCGTGCCCGCCAACTCGGCGGCGGTGCCGTGGTCCACCGAAGTGCGAATAATCGGCAAGCCCAAGGTGATATTGACCGTTTCGCCAAAGCCAGCGTGCTTGATGACCGGCAACCCTTGGTCGTGATACATCGCCAGCAGCGCATCGAAGGCGGCGCTATTTTGGCGGGTGAACGCGGTGTCGGCCGGCATCGGTCCGACCACATTGACGCCTTGCGCGCGCAACGCCGCCACCGTGGGCGCGATGATTTCCACTTCCTCAGTGCCCAAATAGCCGCCTTCGCCGGCATGCGGATTCAGCCCGCAAACGCCGAGGCGCGGATTGTTAATGTGGAATAAATCGCGCAGCCCGTGCAGAATGACCGGGATGATTTGCCGAAGTCGCGGCGCGGTCACCTGCGCCGCCACTTCGGTGAGCGGCACATGATTGCTCAGCAAACACACGCGCAAACTGCGGTTGGCTAACATCATCACCGGCGTAGGCGCCTGACAACGCGCGGCAATCCATTCGGTATGCCCGCGAAACGCCAGCCCGGCTTGGTTGAGGACGGCTTTGTTGACCGGGCAAGTGGTCATGGCGTCAAACTGCTTGGCGAGGCACAAGTCCGCCGCCGTCTCAATGCAGTTCACCACATACTCAGCGGTGCGCGCGTGCGGCGCGCCGACCGCCACTTTGTTTTTGCATGGTTGATGCAGCAGCGGCAGAATCCCCGGGCGATGACGCGCGAGTTGTGAGTCGGCGCCGGTATCAGAGTGGTCGGAGTAGTCGGTCACCTCCACCGCCAACCCCAAAAGTTCGGCGCGCGATTCCAGCACCGCGCGGTCGCCGATGGCAACGATACCGTGCGGCAATGCAGTCGCCGCCGCTTGCAGCAAAATATCCGGACCGATACCCGCCGGCTCGCCGCCGACAATGATAATGCGCGGCGCCGCCATCACCCGTGCGGCAACCGCCAATCCAATTCAACTTGCGTCGCCACCATTGCCGAATCCGCCGGCGACTCCATTTCTGACTCCGATTCCGTCTCCGTAGTCAGCCAGCCGAAACGCTTGAAATCCACGCACTCGCCGCGTTCAAACACCACCCCTTCGCTCAGCAGTTTCTGTTTCTGTCGCGCATCGCCGCGTCCGTCTTTGCGCGCGCTGATTTTTCCTTGACTGTTGATCACCCGATGCCATGGAATGTTTTCTTCCGGCGGCGCCGCGGCCATGGCGTAACCGACCTGTCGGGCGGTGCATTTGACCATCCGCGCGATGCGCCCATAACTTGCCACCGAACCGCGCGGAATTTGTTTTACCACGGCATAAATATCTTGATACATGCTCATCGTACTGGCGCGCGCGCTGGCCGACCGCCGAGCCGTATTGCCCGCCGCCGCCGACTCATATCCATTACCGCCCGGCGACGGTCATTTTATTAAGCAAGATTGAGCCGGCGCGGAGGTTGCCGCGCCGCTCCGTATCGGCGCCGACCGCGGCGATATCGCGAAACATTTGTGACAGGTTGCCGGCGATGGTGAATTCCTGCACCGGATATTGAATTTCGCCGTTGTCCACCCAGAACCCAAACGCGCCGCGCGAATAGTCGCCGGTGACCGTGTTTACGCCGAAGCCAATCAGTTCGCTGACCACCAACCCGCGCCCCATTTGTCGGCTGAGCGCCTGCAAATCGTCGGCGGTGGTCGCTTCAATTTCAAGGTTGCGCAAGCCGCCGGCGTTTGCCGTGGTTTGCGCGCCCAATTTGCGCGCGGTATAACTATTCAGCGCATAACCCTGCAACACGCCGTCGGCGACAATATCGCGCGCCCGCGTCGCCACGCCTTCGCCGTCAAAAGCGGCCGCGCCGGCGGATTTCGGCAAATGCGGCTGCTCGTGGATGCGCACCCCGGCGGGAAAAATCTGCGCGCCGATTTTGTCCAACAAAAATGAAGCGTTGCGATACAGATTCGCCCCGTTGATCGCGCCGCTCAGATGCGACAACAAACTGACCGCGACCAGCGGCTCAAAAATAATCGGAAATTCTCCGCTGCGCGCTTTGCGTGCGTCCAAGCGTCGTAGCGTACGGCGCGCGGTGGTTTCACCTACTTCGCGCGGCGCGCTCAAATCGGCGGCCGCGCGCGCCGCGTCATACCAATAATCGCGTTGCATGGCGTTGCCCTCACCGACAATCACCGAGCAACTAAGGCTATGCTGGCTGCCGCGCTCCAAGCCGCGAAAGCCGTCCGAATTGGCGTACACATCCACCTCCTGATGGCTGGCGATGGTGGCGCCTTCGGTGTTGCTGATGCGCGGGTCATGGCGCAACGCCGCGCTTTCGCATTCGGCGGCGAGTTCGCCGGCTTGCTGCATGGATAACGCCCACGGATGAAACAGGTTCAGGTCGGGAAACTCGGTCGCCAACAACGCGCGCTCCGGCAAGCCGTTGCAGTCATCGGCTTCGGTGAATTTGGCAATCTCACAGGCCGAAGCAACGCTTTGGCGAATCGCCGCGGCGGCGAAGTCGGTGGTGCTGGCACCGCCGCTGCGATGCTCAAAATAAACCGTGATGCCCAAACTTTTGTCGCGGTTATGCTCCACCGTTTCCACCTCGCCATGGCGCACCGTGAGCGACATGCCCTGCCCTTGCCCGACGCTCACCGCAGCGGTAGAGGCGCCCAAGTCGGCGGCGTGGCTGAGCGCCAGTTCGGCGACCGCAATGAGGTTGCGCTCCACTTCATCGCACGGCGCCGGCTGCCAGCGGCGATTGGCTTGCGGCGCGCGCTTATCTTTCGTGTCTTTCATGTGTTTCATGTCTTTCATACCTCAGAGCGCCACGCCGCCGACCGTCAACTTATCAATCTTCATAGTGGGTTGCCCAACTCCGACCGGCACGCTCTGCCCGTCCTTGCCGCAAACGCCGACCCCGGAATCCAGTTGCAGGTCGTTGCCCAACATGGAAACCTGCGAGAGCACCTCAGGACCATTGCCGATTAAGGTGGCGCCTTTCACCGGATAAGTGACTTTGCCGCGCTCCACTCGGTAGGCTTCGGAAGTGGAGAAGACGAATTTGCCGGAGGTGATATCCACTTGCCCGCCGCTGAAATTGACCGCATACAGCCCGTTGTCCACGCTGGCGAGGATTTCCTGCGGGTGATGCGGTCCGTTCAGCATGTAGGTGTTGGTCATGCGCGGCAGCGGCGGGTGGGCGAAAGATTCGCGCCGCCCGTTGCCGGTGGGCTGCGCGTTCATTAAGCGCGCGTTGAGTTGGTCTTGCATATAGCCTTTGAGGATGCCGTTTTCAATCAGCACGGTGTTGCGACTCGGTTCGCCTTCATCGTCAATGGAAAGCGAGCCGCGCCGATTGTCCAAGGTGCCGTCATCCACCACCGTGCATAGTTCGGACGCCACTTGCTCGCCGAGGCGACCGCTGAAAGCCGAGGTGCCTTTGCGATTGAAGTCGCCTTCCAAGCCGTGTCCGATGGCTTCATGCAACAGGATTCCGGGCCAGCCGGGACCTAACACCACGGTCATCTCGCCGGCCGGGGCGGCGCGCGCTTCCAGTTGCACCAACGCCTGCCGCACCGCTTCGCGCGGGTATTCATCGGCCAGTTGGTGGTCGGTGAAATAGCCATACGCGTAGCGCCCGCCGCCGCCGCACGAGCCTTGTTCGCGCCGCCCGTGTTGCGCCACGATGACCGTGACATTCATGCGTATCAGCGGGCGAATATCGGCCGCCAACAAGCCGTCCGCGCGTGCCACCACGATGGTGTCTTGGCTCGCGCTCAAACTCACCATTACTTGGCTAACGCGGGGGTCGGCCGCGCGCGCGATTTTTTCGGCGCGGCGCAATAAATCCACTTTTTGCTGGTTCGGTATGCTTGCCAACGGGTCAATCGGCTGGTATCTGCGCACGTTGCCGCGCGGCTGGCGTTGCAACCCCTCGGCGGCGCGCGCCGCCGAGGGGTTGCGCGCAATGGCGCGCGCAGCGGTGGCGGCTTCGGACAACGCCGACAGCCGCAGTTCATCCGAGTACGCGAAACCGGTTTTATCGCCGCTGACCGCGCGCACGCCGGCGCCTTGGGCAAGGCTGTAACTCGCGGCTTTGACGATGCCTTCTTCTAACGCCCACGATTCGTGGCGGGAATACTGAAAATATAAATCCGCATAGTCAATTTTCGGCGCCATCAAGCGACCCAGTAACTGATTGATCTCGCGGTCGCCGATGCCGCCCGGTTCCAGCAGGGTGTGGCGTGCAATTTGCAGTCGTTGTGACATGGTTTTTTCCACCAAGTTGATTGGATCGGTTATCTAAATTAGGCGTTAGGCGGCGAATAACTCGGCGCGGCGATGCGCCCAGCACGGCAACTGGCGGCGCGCGTGCGCGACTCGGTCGGGCGCGATCTCCGCCAACAATGCGCCGTGCACGCTTTCGCCGTCCTCGTTTCCGTCCCCATGCTGTTGCGCGATGATCTCGCCCCACGGGTCCACCACCAGACTATGCCCATAGGTGCGCCGCCCGTTCGCATGCGCGCCCACTTGAGCCGGCGCCAACACATAACAAGCATTTTCAATCGCGCGGGCGCGCAACAACGGCTCCCAGTGCGCCGCGCCGGTGGCGGCGGTGAACGCCGCCGGCACCACCATAATGGTCGCGCCCAACGCGGTTAAGCGGCGATACATTTCCGGAAACCGCAGGTCGTAACAAATGGATAAACCAACTTTGCCAAGCGGGGTATCTTGCACCACGCATTCGCCCCCTGGCATGGTGTATTCCGATTCAAAGTAGCGTTCGCCATTGGCAAGTTGCGCATCAAACAAGTGAATCTTGTCATACCGCGCAACATTCTCGCCGTGCGCGTCATACACCAGCAGCGAGTTGTAGGGGCGGTCGGCGCAGTCGCTACGCAGCGGCAAACTGCCGGCGATGAGCCAGATACCCAGACGGCGCGATAATTGGGCGAGGAAAGTCTGAATTTTGCATTCAACCGCCGCGCTCGCTTTCGTTTTGGCTTTAGTTTTGGTTTCCATGCCAACCGCATGCGGCTCAGCGCCGTCGCGCAATTGCTGCGCATGTTTTGGCATTAGCGCAAAGCATTCCGGCAACGCCGCCAGTTGCGCGCCGCCGACTTTGGCGGCTTCCACATACTCGGCGACCAACGCCAAGTTGCGCGCAATGTCATCGGTGGAATTGATTTGGATGACGGCGATGGTGGTCATGGCATAGAAACTCCGGCTCAGCCGCGCGCCGGCTCAGCCGCCGCCACGCTCATGGATTTGCCGTCGCCCACCGCAATATCGCCCAACGCGTAAACATCCACTCCGTGCAGGCAGCCGACATTGACGCCGTAGTGGTTCGGATTGCTGCGCCGCACATGGTGCGTATAAATGCCGCAGGTTCGGCAAAAGTAATGCTCGGCAACGCGCGTATTCCATTGATACTGATTCAAATTGTCGGCACCACGGGTAACTTGCAGCGCCGCCAGCGGCACGCCCACCATGACCGCGCCCTTGCGACGGCATATTGAGCAGTTGCATCGCCTAACATCTTTCAATCTACCGGGCAGGGAAACCTTAAATTCCACCGCCCCGCAGTGACATGTGCCGGTTTTAATTTCCGCCATGCGCCGAGTCCAGTTGCTGAGTGAGAAGTGGCTATGTTACCCGAAAACTCGCCCGCCGAGTAGAGTCGCAACCGCTGCGCATGCCATGCGCGAATTCAGTATGATGCGCGGTATGAAATCGCATGCCAAACCAGCCACTCAGTTAGCGGACGCGTTGGCGCGCGCGCCGCATTTTGCGTGCGCGCATCTGCCGACGCCGTTGGCGCCGTTGAAGCGGTTGAGCGCGCACCTCGGCGGGGCGAACCTGTGGATTAAACGCGACGATTGCACCGGGCTTGCCACCGGCGGCAACAAGGCGCGCAAACTGGAATATTTGATTGGCGCAGCGATCGCCGGCGGCGCCGACACGGTGCTTACCCACGGCGCGCTGCAATCCAACCATGTGCGGCAAACCGCGGCCGCGGCCGCCAAAGCCAACCTGAAATGCGAGATTCTCTATGAGCATCGGGTCGCCAATATGGATGCGGATGCGGACTACGCCGTCTCCGGCAATGTCCTGCTGACCGAACTATTCGGCGTAACGCGCAGCGATCATCCCGCCGACACCGATATGGACGCCGCCATGGCGCAACGCGCGGCGGCGGTGCGTGCGCGCGGCGGCAAGCCCTATCTCATTGCCGGCGGCGGTTCCAATGCGGTGGGTGCGTTGGGGTATGCGAAGTGCGCGTTGGAGTTGCACCAGCAAGCCGCGCGCGCCGACTTAGTCATAACCCATGTGGTGCATGCCACCGGCAGCACCGGCACGCAAGCCGGCTTGTTGGCGGGCGGTCATGGATTGCACGACCCTTTCCCGATACTCGGTATCGGGGTGCGCTTGCCGCGCGCGCAGCAAGAGCAAAAAGTGTTTGAATTGGCGCGCGCCACGGTTGAACATTTAGGGCTGAAGCGTGAACTAGCGCGCGAGCGCGTGCATGCTAATTGCGATTATGTCGGCGCCGGCTACGGCTTGCCCACTGATGGCATGCGCGAAGCGGTGTTGCTGTTGGCGCGGCTGGAAGGCATCCTGCTGGACCCGGTGTATGCTGGCAAAGGCATGGCCGGCTTGATTGATTTGACGCGCAACGGCTTTTTTAAGCGCGGTGAAAATGTGGTGTTCGTGCATACCGGCGGCAGCGCGGCGTTGTTTGGTTATCGTTCGGTGTTTGCCGAGTCGGGCGCGGCGGAAGAATCGCCATGAAAACCGCGCCGCCCAATAAATTATATGTCGGCGATAATTTGGCTGTGATGCGGGGCATGAACTCCGCCGGCGTGGATTTGATTTATTTAGACCCGCCGTTTAATTCCAAGCGTATTTATTCGTCGCCGATTGGCGTCGGGCAAGCCGACCCGAAGACCGGCGAGAAAAAAGTGGTGCAAGCGAAGTTTGACGACATTTGGGCGTGGGATGAAGAGACCATTTTAGGCTTGGAATCATACGCCAAAAATCACCCGGTGCTGTTCGGTTATATCCAAC
>JAHRAW010000141.1 GCA_020027415.1 Gammaproteobacteria bacterium | reverse complement strand
TTTATCAATAAAATATGCCGCTTCCTCGGCTGTCAGTTGTTGGTCTAAGCCCGATAACCCCGCCTCCAATACTCAACGCATCTATATCCAGCAACGACATCAGCCCACCCCTTTCGCGTTCCGTCCGACCACATTACCGACCACAGCGCCGATTATCGCGCCAAAAGGACCGGCAATAGAACCACCCAACGCAGCCCCGCCAATCATTCCAAACGCAGCGGAAGCGTCACCCGTATCCGTTTGCACAGGCATCTTCGGCAACGGGGCATCACAACGCCCGCAGAGAAATTCAGTGCTACTGCGATCTTGCGGCACATTATTTTTGCGCCCGCATTTTGTGCATTGATAGAGCATAATCTTCTCCCTTAAATTAAAGGTAGGTATTATTTTACCCAATTTCACCCATAGTTATCACTCCACCCGATTCGCAATCAACTCCTCCACCACCGCCGGCTCCGCCAAAGTGCTGGTATCCCCCAAGTTATCCAACTCATTCGCCGCCACCTTGCGCAAGATGCGCCGCATGATTTTACCCGACCGCGTTTTTGGCAAGCCGGGCGCCCATTGAATTACATCCGGTTTGGCAATCGCGCCGATTTCTTTTTTCACCAACTCCACCAACTCAGCGCGCAGCCCGGCGTCGGCTTCGCTGCCCGCCATCAAGGTGACATACGCATAAATCCCCTGCCCTTTAATCGCATGCGGATAACCGACCACCGCGGCTTCGGCGACTTCGGCGTGCAACACCAACGCGCTTTCCACTTCGGCGGTGCCTAAGCGATGCCCGGATACATTAATCACATCGTCAATGCGCCCGGTAATCCAATAATAACCATCCGCATCGCGGCGCGCGCCGTCGCCGGTGGTGTAGTAGCCGGGGTGCATCGCAAAATAAGTATCCAAGAATCGTTGGTGATCGCCATACACGGTGCGCATCTGCCCGGGCCACGATTGCTTAATCACCAAGTTACCGCTCGCCACGCCTGCCAACTCCTTGCCGTCCGCATCCAACAACGCCGGCTGCACGCCAAAGAACGGCAAAGTCGCCGAACCCGGTTTTAATTCAGTCGCGCCCGGCAGCGGCGTAATCATGATTCCGCCAGTCTCCGTCTGCCACCAAGTATCCACCACCGGACAACGCCGCTCGCCGACCACGCGGTAATACCATTCCCACGCTTCCGGGTTAATCGGCTCACCCACCGTGCCGAGAATTCGCAAACTGCTGCGCTTATGTTTTTGCACCGGCGCATCCCCCTGCCCCATCAACGCGCGCAACGCAGTCGGCGCGGTATAAAAAATATTCACTTGATGCTTATCCACCACTTGCCAGAAACGCCCGGCATCGGGGTAGGTCGGCAAGCCTTCAAACATCATGGTGGTCGCGCCGTTGGCGAGCGGACCATAAACGATATACGAATGCCCAGTCACCCAGCCGACATCGGCGGTGCACCAATACACCTCGCCGGCGTGATAATCAAACACATACTTGTGCGTCATGGCGGTGTATAACTGATAGCCGCCGGTGGTGTGCAACACGCCTTTGGGTTTGCCGGTGGAACCCGAAGTGTAGAGAATAAACAGCGGGTCTTCCGCATCCATCTCCGCCGGCGGACAATCCGAGGATGCATCGCGCATGGCGTGGTGATACCAAACATCGCGCGCCGAATTGAAAGTGACCGAGTTGCCAGTGCGTTGCACCACAATCGTGGTATGCACCTTCGGACAACCACCGCCACCACTCAGGGCCTGCTCCACATTTTCCTTCAGCGGAACATTTTTACCGCCGCGCGGACCTTCATCGGCGGTAATCACCACTTGACAATCCGAATCCAAAATTCGCTCACGCAACGCCTCCGGCGAAAACCCGCCGAACACCACCGAATGAATCGCGCCGATGCGCGCGCACGCTAACATCGCCACCGCCGCCTGCGGAATCATCGGCATATAAATGGAAACGCAATCGCCCTTCTTAACGCCGCGCGATTTAAGCACATTGGCAAACTTACAAACCAACGCAAACAACTCGCGATACGATATCGCCTGCGAATCTTGCGGCTCATCCCCCTCCCACAAAATCGCGGTTTGCTCGCCGCGCGCCTCCAAATGCCGATCCACGCAGTTATAACAAGCATTCAACTTGCCGCCGACAAACCATTTAATATCACCGCGCTGATAATCCACCTCCATCACTTTGTTCCATGGCGAAAACCAAGTCACAAATTCCTGCGCCTGCTCCGCCCAGAAAGTTTGCGGGTCGTCCACCGAACGCGCATACATCTTTTGATACTGCGCACGGTTTA
>JAHRAW010000113.1 GCA_020027415.1 Gammaproteobacteria bacterium | reverse complement strand
TGCCCCACAGCAGCAAACCTTGATTGCCAGTATCCACCACCGAGTGAATCGCTTCGCTCAACATCGCGGAACTGCCGGTAATACTGGCGGCAATGAATTTGGTGATCGCTATCAAGCCGTTGCCGATGAGCGCGGCAAGCACCACCCATTTGGAGCCGTGTTTTTTGTTCAAGTGTTTAGGTCGTGGCCGTAGATGCAGTCGTAGTAGCGGCGAATTGAGGAGAGCAAAGTGGAAGTATACCACGATTGCCCGATTGGTTAGGGCTGCGGCAGTGAATAGGTGCCAGTGGCATGCGCGACTATTTGCTCGGCGGGCAAGGCCTCGCTAACCAATTTGGCTTCACAAACCACCAAACGTTTGCCTAATTTCAACACCGTGGCGGTGGCGAGTATATCCCCGGGCGGCGGCTTGCGCAAAAAATGAAACGACAAATCGGTGGTTACCGCCAATTCCATCGGTCCGATATTGCCCATAATCACCGCGTAAAAAGCGGCGTCCGCCAACCCCATCATAATCGGTCCGGCAACGCTACCCCCGGGGCGCAGGAACTCATCCCGATGCACCGCCCGCAACACCGCCTGTTGCGTGGAAATTGATTCCACCTCCAGCCCCAACAACGCCGCGAATGGCATGCGCTGGTGCATGATGCGTTTGAATTGCGCAACCGTTAATTTACTTTTGTCCGCGCCCATGGTGATTTTAGGGTATGCTTCGTTGACGGTTGCATCGCTCGCTATGCCCTATTATGCTGATTTTAAACATCTTTGGCGGTTATTTGTTGTTAGGTTGCGCTTTTGGCGTGGCGTTTTTCCTGCGCGGCTACGCGGCGCTGGCGCCCGAAGCCCGGCATGCGTCGGTGATATTGCGATTAATGTGGAGTCCGGCGGCAATTATGCTCTGGCCCCTGTTGTTGGGAAAATGGGTGGCGGGAAAATGGTCGCGCCGCGAGCGTTCGCCAAAAACCCCGCCCGCATTCATTGATAAGACCTAACGCGCAACAATGATTAAAGCACAACGCAAAATTCATCGCCTCATCTGGCTACTGCTGACGCCACTACTATTGAGCGGAATCGTTTATTTCAGCCAACCTGACAGCGATTTGTCGCCGCTCAACCCCGATAGAGAAGTGGACGCCAACCTGCTCGCCAACCCCGCTAAAGGATCGCTGCCATGAGTCACGGATATGTCGCGGTGAACTGGAATCGGCGCAAGCAACTCTACGATATTTGTGTTTGGCTTGGCATCGTGCTTTATGTCGCCTTGTTTATCGGCTTGAGCAATGTGTTTTATGCCGGCGAGCAGTCCATTTCTATGCCGATTATCCTCATACGCGCGTTTTCCAGTTGCGCGTTTTTGATGCTGAGTTTCATTTTATGCATCGGTCCGTTGGCGCGCCTGGACCGCCGCTTCCTGCCGTTGCTGTATAACCGCCGCCACCTTGGCGTGTCGCTGTTGGTCGTTGCGTTGCTGCATGCCGCGGTGGCAATTTATTGGTATCACAGTTTCGGCGTGCTTAACCCCATCGTCTCGGTGTTCACCTCCGGTGGAGACTACCGTTCGCTCAGTGATGTTCCGTTTCAAACTTTCGGCGCCGCGGCGTTGCTAATTTTATTGTTAATGGCGGCAACCAGCCACGATTACTGGAACGCTACGCTCGGCGCGCCGCTGTGGAAGGCAATTCATATTTCAGTGTATTTTGCGTATGCATTGGTCATCGTCCATATCCTCTTTGGCGCGTTGCAACAAGACAACACCGGCATTTTGCCGTGGATGGCGGGCGCGAGCGTGGCGCTGGTCGGCGGCTTGCATTTAATCACCGCATTCGCCAAAGCCGGCGCCGACCGCCAAATACGCGTGCGCGCACCCGCGCACGATGCAGCGCCAGAGCCGTGCTGGGTGGCGGTCGGCGACTGGCAAGAGATACCAAATAACCGCGCCCGGGTCGTCTCCATCAACGACGCCGAGCGCATCGCCATATTTCGCTATGACGAAACCAAATTAGCCGCCGTCTCCAATGTCTGCCAACATCAAAATGGACCCTTGGGCGAAGGACGCGTGGTGGATGGCTTAATCACTTGCCCGTGGCACGGGTATCAATACAAGCCCGAGGATGGCTGTTCGCCGCCGCCGTTCACCGAAAAAATTAAGACCTATCAATTGAAAGTGGAGGCAAGCCAAGTATTGGTAAATCCCGTCCCGCTACCGGCCGGTGCACCGCGTCCGATTATCCATATCACGGCGTGATGTCCTTGCCAATCTCATTTCGTCCGCCACAATTGCAATTACAATTACAACCATAACCGCGACCGACCCGCCGAGCGATGCCAACCAACAAGCCTGAGAACGCAACCGAACAAGAAGCCGCGCCGTTTTTTGTCGGCTATCTGCCCATGCCGCCGCAACTGAAAAGTTTTTACTGGCGGCTGGCGGCGGTGCTAATAGTCGTCTGCGGTTTGCTCGGTTATTGGGTCGCCGCCCAACAAAAACCCGCCAGCCCGGCGCATTGGAACACCGCCCAGATAAGCACCATCCAGGGCTTGTTAAGCGTGCGCCCCTACCCTATTCTGCACCGCTTCAATCCGCAAAATCCGCACCAAGTGGAATCAATTTTGTTGGTCAGTCCGGGCAAGCATTCGGCCGCTGAATGGAGCGCCGATTTCGCACAGCAGATGGTCTCGGTGGACGGCTATGAAATCCATCGCGGCGGTTGGACCATGTTGGAAATTGCCGCACAGGACGCCGTCAAAAAAATTACCGAGGCGTCGGCGCAAACGAAATCGCAACTGCAACGGCTAAGCGCGTTGCCGGCAACCCAGCTGTTGGGGGAAATCTCGCTGCAAGGAGAAATTGTTGATTCAAAATGTTTTCTCGGCGTGATGAAACCCGGCGCCGGAAAAATTCACAAAGCGTGCGCCGAAGTTTGCATGTTGGGCGGAATTCCGCCGATGTTGATCGCTAAGGACGCCACGCAACAGCAATTCGGCTATCTGCTCACCACCGCCGACGGCGGCAACGCCGCCGCATTATCCGCCAAATTTGCCGCCGAAACGGTGCAAATTAGCGGTCAACTGCAACAACAAGGCGACCTGCTCTTCATCGCCATGAACGAGGACGGCATCCAGCGCCGGTAGCGTGCAAGCCGAGCCCGGTTGACTGGTTGGCTATTGGTTGCCCGGCGGATGCGTTCACTATGCCAAACCTCCTCATCGTTGCCAACAGTCCTTCGGAAAACACCCTAAAACTGCGTCAAGCGGTTTGCGATGGCGCCAGTCGTGCGGAGTTTCGCGCGGTGAAAACGTTGGCTTGCGCGCCGTTGGACGCGCGTCCCAAAGAGGTGCTATGGGCGAATGGAATCATCCTCGGCACCACCGAAAACTTCGGTTACATGAGCGGTTTGATTAAGGACTTCTTGGAAAGAATCTACTATCCATGCCGCGAACAGACCGCGGCGCTGCCGGTGGCGGTGTATGTCAAAGGCGGCTTGGATGGCGAAGGCGCAAAAAACAGCGTGGAACGCATTCTGCGCGGGCTGAATTGGAAAGTAGTGCAACCGACCATGGTGCTGAAAGGCAAATGGCGCGATGATTTTGTGCCGCAGTGCGAACAATTAGGCGCGCTGATGGCGGCTGGGCTGGAAGCCGGCATATTTTGAAGCGCGCCGCCGCCCGGCTTACCGTGGCCGAGATGAAGAGTCGCCCAACCAGCGGGCTTATGGTATCGCCCGGTCAAAGCAACGCAGTTTGATTGCCATGGAAAGATGTTGCGGATCAATCTGTTGCTGCTGATTGAGGTCGGCGACGGTGCGCGCGACTTTAAGAATGCGGTGATAGGCGCGCGCCGATAGCCGCAACCGCTCCATGGCTTGATCCAACAACTGATGCCCGCGCGCATCGAGCGCACAGGCTTGCTCAATCTCTTTGCCTTGCAACAGATGGTTGGTTTTTCCTTGACGGCTCAACTGCCATTCGCGGGCAAGCGCCACGCGCTGACGGATTGTTTCGCTAGCCTCCTCGTTGCGTTCGCTCTGGCTGAGATCGCGATACGCCACGCGCGGCGCCTGCACATGAATATCAATGCGATCCAACAACGGACCGGACAACTTAGCGCGGTAGCGAAACACTTGTTCCGGAGTACATCGGCATTGATCAGAGGCGTCGCCGAGGTATCCGCAGGGGCATGGGTTGGAAGTCGCCACCAATAGAAAGTTCGCCAAATAGCGCGTTTGCCGAGCGGCGCGGGAGATATTGATCACCCCCGATTCAAGCGGCTCGCGCAACGCCTCCAACGCTTTGCGGTCAAATTCCGGCAATTCATCCAGGAAGAGTACGCCGTGATGCGCGAGCGAAATTTCTCCGGGACGCGGGATACTGCCGCCGCCAATCAAGGCGCTGCTGGAAGCGCTGTGGTGCGGCGAACGGAACGGTCGTTGCTTCCAGTGTTCCGGCTTGAACCCGTTTTGCCCGAGGGATTCCATAGCCGCCGATTCCAACGCTTCGTCCTCAGTCATAGACGGCAGGATGCCCGGCAAGCGATTGGCGAGCATGGTTTTGCCGGTGCCCGGCGGTCCAGCCATCAGCACGCTATGCGCGCCGGCGGCGGCAATCTCCAACGCTCGCTTGGCGAACGGCTGTCCGACCACATCGCGCATATCATCCCGTAACGGCGGCTTCTCGGTACGCTGCTGTACGGCGGCGGCAAGCGTTTCCTGGCGATTCAGCACTGCGCAGATTTGGAGCAACGAATGCGCGCCCAAGGCTTGCACGCCGTTGACCAACGCGGCTTGCTGTGCGCTGTTGACCGGCAACACCAGTTTTTTGCGGCTATTGCGGAGGGATAACGCGGCAATCAGCGCGCCCCGGATATCGCGCAATTCTCCGCTCAGCGCCAGTTCGCCGAGAAAAACATACTGCGCGATGTCGTCGCGCCGAACTTGATGGCTGGCGGCTAATAGCCCGATGGCGATGGGCAAATCAAACCGCCCGCCTTCTTTTGGCAAGTCGGCGGGCGCGAGGCTGACGATGATGCGCTGGCGCGGGAATTCAAAATTGGAATTCAAAATAGCGCCGCGCACTCGGTCGCGACTTTCTTTGACCGCGGTTTCCGGCAAGCCGACGATGGAAAATTTCGGCAAGCCGCGCGCTAAATGAACTTCTACGGTGACTTGGGGCGCGTCCATGCCGACTTCGGCACGGCTATAAACGATGGCGAGTGACATTCCTTGTCCTCCGGAGGTGAACAAATCTGGCGGAACGGTTCCGCTTAGTCAAATAATACGATAAATAAATACAATATGCGAATTGTATTTTCGCCGAAACCATGCTGAAACCATGCCAAAGCCTTGCTGAAACTTGTCTCGCAAAACCGACCACCCAACCCGCTTACCAAATCTTTTTATGCCAATGCTTGCAAAGCAGCCCTTCTAATTGTAATATTACGCCCGATTTGAGGGGCCATAGCTCAGCTGGGAGAGCGCAACACTGGCAGTGTTGAGGTCGGCGGTTCGATCCCGCCTGGCTCCACCAGTTATCAAGCAAGCCGCGTAGCCGTGCTTAGCAGTTCGCCTTAGTAGATCGCTTGATAACCACCCTAGTCCCCATCGTCTAGTCGGCCTAGGACACCGCCCTTTCACGGCGGCAACAGGGGTTCGAATCCCCTTGGGGACGCCATTTTTGTTGCCTTCTTTGTTGCCTTCTTGTGCCTTCTTGTTGGCAGTTGCTGGCGCGCGCAAACGATGCTTTGGTAGCGCGTAATTGCGACTGCTTAACGCGGCGGTGCAGTGGCGGCGAAGGCGTCAACTTGCTTGGCGTTCGCCAGCAACCCATCCAGATTGCGCAATCCATCCAAGCGAATGCGTTGGCGAAACAGCCCCCAGTCCAAAAAACAAGCACAACGCAAGGCGCCGTCTTGCTCCATGCTATGGTCCGGCGTAAGGCGCTCATTAAGCGCCTTGAGTCCGCTGGTGATCCGAGCTTTCTGGCGAGCGAGGTAGTTAATTTGTTCGGCTCCAAAGCCTTCGTTTTCTAACAGGAACAGGTTGATTGCGCTGTCCAAGGTGGTGTTGACCATTGTGAAATTTTCGTAATCATCAATGTCGGCGAGAAAAACGCGTCCGGCTTTTTCGCGAAGGTATTTTAGGATGGAACTTGAATCGGTTAACTGCACCGCGCCCTCGGAGAAGAATGGCACCTTGCTGGTGGGCGAACGCTCGGCGCTCAGCGCAGAGTCCGCTTCCACAAACTCAAAATCAAAGCCCTCTTGCGCCAAAGCCACGCGACAATGACGCACGAAAGGAGAAGTGTAACTGCCGTAAAGTTTCATGAACAAATCCTCATGGGAAGAAATGTTGTGAGTATAGCATAGAATGGTTGGCGCGAAGACTCGCTACAACCCGTTGCGAACGCGTTTAAGCCTAACTCAAACTACACCTCAAGCCAAATCGCTCGGGCAGTGATGTGTTATGCTGGGCAGGCCTTGTTTATGATAACACCCGAATTAAAGATGCGCGCGCTGAAAAATGATTAAAAAAACTTGCGCCTTGCTGATAGCGACCTGGATATTGGCGTTGCCGACGGCGTTTGCCGATGCCTCCACCATCATCAAAAGCGGCACTGATCATAAAGACTACCGCGCGCTGGTATTAGAAAACGGCTTGAAGGTATTGTTGGTATCCGACCCGCAAACCGATCAAGCGGCGGCTTCGTTGGATGTGCATGTCGGCAGCGGCAGCGACCCGAACGAATGGCAAGGGCTCGCCCATTTGCTTGAGCATATGCTGTTCCTCGGCAATCAGAAATACCCAGCCGCGGACCAATACCGAAATTTTATTGAAGCGCATGGCGGCGCCAACAACGCCTACACTTCGCTTTCGCATACCAACTATTATTTTGCTATCAGCGCCGATTATTTGCTGCCCGCGTTAGACCGCTTTGCGTGGTTTTTCATCGCCCCTACTTTTGATGAAACCTTTGTGCAGCGCGAACGGGCGGTGGTGCATTCCGAATACCAAGCCCGCCGCAAGGATGAAAGTCGCCGCTTGTGGGCGGCGCGCCGAGCCATCATCACCCCGGCGCATCCGAGTTCGCGGTTCGCGGTTGGCTCCGCGCATACTTTGCGCGACCGCGATGACGGCGGCGCACGGCAAAAACTAATTGAGTTCTACCATCGCCACTACTCGGCGGAACTCATGACCTTGACGGTGTTAGGCAAAGAATCGCTTGACCAACTTGAACAATGGGTAACGCGGTTATTCGCTGAAATTCCCGCGCGCCAAGCCGAAGTTCCATTGTTCAAACAAAAGTATCTAAATCCACAACTGGTTGCCTCGCGACTCAACCTAACGCCGCAGCAGGAAAGGTTGTCGGTCTCTTTCCTATTTCCAATCGCCGCCAACGAAGCCCACTATCGCAGCAAGCCACTCCGCTATGTCGCCAACTTGGTGGGACATGAAGGCGAAGGTTCGTTGTTTGCGGTGTTGGATGCGCTCGGTTGGGCCGAGGACTTGAGCGCCGGCGCCGGTTATATGGACAAAATCCAAGGCACCTTTGAGGTATCCATTCAACTCACCGCAGTCGGCTTGCAGCACCTTGATGAAATCGGCTTACTCTTGTTTCAGTATATCCAACTCATTAAAGAGCAAGGCGTTGAAGCATGGCGCTATCAAGAGCAACGCCAACTTGCCGCGATCGCTTTTCGTTTCGCCGAACAGCGCGCCGCCGGCACTACGGTGCGGGCGTTGGCGGCGAATTTGCATCGGTATCCGCGCGCAGATGTCTTGCGGGGACCTTTTATGATGGAGCAATACCGCCCGGCGCTGATTCACAACCTACTCGCCGAATTGCGCCCTGACAATGTCTTTTTGCAAGTAGTCGCCAAGCCGCGCCAAACCGAGCCAAACCGAGCCACCGCTGCACAAAATAAAACCCCCTTCTATGAGGTTGAGTTTGACCGGCAGCCAATCGCGCCGAGCACCATGCAACTGTGGAGCCGCCCGGGGCAAGATGCGCGCTTAGTAAACCCGCCGCCCAACCCATTTATCGCGCAGCGTTTGGCTTTACAAGAACTTGGAGAAACTTCCGACATCCCGCAACGCTTGGTGACTGAGCCAGGCTTTGAAGCATGGTATCGCGGCGACCTGCAATTCGGCGCGCCGCGGGCGGCTTTTTATTTCAACATCAAAACCCCGCTGGCAAACAACAGCGCGCGCAACTTGGTGCTTACCGAATTGCTTGTGCGCATGGTCAATCAGCAACTTAACCCGGGCACTTATGCGGCGCGCCTCGCTGGGCTCAACTACAGCCTATATCGGCATCACCGCGGGCTGTCAGTGCGCATACACGGCTATGCAGACAAACAATCTAAACTGCTGAAAACGGTGTTGGCGGGGTTGCTTGCGCCGCGTTTGGCGGCGGACCAATTCGCGCTACGCAAAGCCGAGTTAAAACGGGAATTGAATAATGTCGCTTTGCAATCGCCGTCGCGGCAGAGCGTGCATGAGATTTATCGTTTGCTGTTGCATCCCTATTGGAGCGAAGCAGAACGGCTCGCTGAACTGGAAAAAATTGACCTTCATGATCTGCGCACGCACGCGGCGCGGCTGCTGGCAAAAGTCAATATCACAACTTTATCGCATGGCGATGTGACGCGCGCGCAAGCGGTGCAGCTGAATGCGTTGCTGAAAGCGGCGTTTGCCGACGCGCAGTGGCTGGAGAAAGTGTCGCCGGCTGCGCTCAGAATGTTGCCCGCGCAACGCCCCTATTTGCGAAGCCTGGAGGTGGCGCACGACGATTCAGCGGTGGCGGTTTACTTTCAAGGGCGCGGCAAGAGTGATTTTGAAATGGCGAAAATGTCGTTGTTGGCGCGGCTGTTGGAGTCGCCGTTTTTTTTCAACTTGCGCACCACCAATCAAGTCGGCTATTTAGTGTATGCCGCGCAACTGAATATCTTAGATGCGCCGGGGTTGTTGTTTTCGGTGCAAAGCCCAACCCACACGCCGTCGCAGATCAATCGCCTCATCAACCAGTTTGTGGATGAATTCGGCGCAATTCTTGCGCGCATGGATGAACGCGCGTTTACGGAGATTAAACAAGGTTTGTTAGCGCGCATTCTGACGCGCGACCCGAACCTGAGCGAGCGCACCAATCGCTATTGGCGGGAAATTGATGCGCGCAAATTCAAATTTGATGCGCGCGCCCGGCTCAGCGCGGCGATTGAACGCCTTGACCGAGACGATATGCGCGCCTATTTCCAGCAAATCATCCAGCGGCAAGCGCGCAAATTGTTGGTGCAAGCGCCGAGCCAACGCCTACCCACTGCCGACCAACCAAACCACGCCAAACCGTACACGCGGATACGCAGTTTGGCGCAATTCCGCAACCGCGCGCATTCATTTTTCCCGGCTGATTAGATTGACCGGCATGCCCGTCCCCAGCGAACACGCCCGGACCACTTTGGCGACCGAACTTGGCGAGCGATTACTGCATTTGAAGCAGCGGGTAGCCACCGTGGAATCATGCACCGGCGGCGGAATTGCGCAACAACTCACCGCCATCGCCGGCAGTTCCCGCTGGTTTGAGCGCGGCTTCGTAACTTACAGCAACGACGCCAAAATAGAGATGCTCGGCGTGCAACCCGCGTTGCTACAAAATCACGGCGCGGTCAGCGTAGAAACAGCGCGCGCGATGGCCGAAGGCGGTCTGCGTTATAGCCGGGCGGATTGCTGCATCGCCGTAACCGGGGTGGCGGGGCCGGATGGCGGCAGCGCGGAAAAACCGGTCGGCACGGTGTGCTTTGCGTGGGCGGCGCGAGCGCGCAACAGCGTCGCCACTCAGGTGCATTTTGTCGGCGACCGCCATGCCGTGCGCCAACAAAGTCTTGCCCGCGCGCTTGCCGGACTGCTGGATTTGCTCGCTTCATAAGTCTCTGAGTTCCTAAGTCGGCGCGCAACGCCCCTACCCCGCTCCCGCCCGCCCTCTTTCGCGGCGAATTTTAGGCGTGAAATCGGTTACAATAACTGCTCACAACTCGCGGCGGCGAATCGTACCTTGAACTATCTGGAATTTGAAAAACCAATCGCTGAACTGGAAGAAAAAATAACCGAATTAGAAAGCGTAAGCAGCAGTCGGGAGCTGGATCTGGATGCTGAGATTGACAAACTGCGAAACCGCAGCCGCGCCTTAACTCGGGAGATTTTTGCCAAACTGGATGCCTGGGAAATCACCCAGATTGCGCGCCACCCGTTGCGCCCTTATACGCTTGATTATATTGAGCGAATGGTGGTTGGTTTTCAGGAACTCCACGGCGATCGCATGTATGCCGACGATGCGGCTATGGTGGCTGGGCTGGGTTGGTTGGACGGACAGCGAGTGGCGCTCATCGGACAGCAAAAAGGTCGTGACACGCGCGAGCGTACGCGGCGGAATTTTGGCATGTCCAGACCGGAAGGATATCGCAAGGCGCAGCGCGTGATGAAACTCGCCGAACGCTTTCAGTTGCCGGTGGTCACCTTGATTGATACGCCCGGCGCCTATCCGGGAGTGGGCGCCGAAGAGCGCGGGCAAAGCGAAGCCATCGCCAGGTCGTTGCAAGTGATGAGCACGCTGAAAACCCCGATTGTCGCGGTGGTCATCGGCGAAGGCGGCTCCGGCGGCGCGCTCGCCATTGGCGTCTGCGACAAACTCCTGATGCTGCAATACTCAATTTATTCGGTGATTTCCCCGGAAGGCTGCGCCTCAATCTTATGGAAAAGCGCCGACAAAGCGGCCGAAGCAGCCGCCGCGTTAGGCGTAACCGTGACCGAATTATCCCGTAACGGGTTGATTGACGAAGTGATCGCCGAGCCCTTGGGGGGCGCGCACCGTGATTACGATGCGATAGCCGGGCGCGTCAAAGCCGCGGTGTCGGCAGCCCTCAAGCCGCTTACCGCGTTGGATACCAGCACTTTGTTAGCGCGCCGCTATGCGAAATTGACCGGTTTCGGTCGCTTCCACATCCACAAATAATCCGTTTGCCGCGCGCTTGCAACGGCGGGCGGCGGTCTTCCAGCCCCGCCCGCTTTGGTTCTCAAGTTTGCCGCATGTTTACCCCAGCCGCCCTCCACCAAGTCCTGTTTTCCCAACTCAACCTACCGCGCCGGACTCATTTTGCGGTGGCGTACAGCGGCGGTTGCGACTCGCATGTTTTGTTGCACGCGATGGCGGCGTTGCGCCGACAACTTGATTTCAAGTTAACCGCGTTGCATTTTGACCATGGCATCGCGCCGCAATCCGGCGAGTGGGCGCGCCACTGCGAAGCGGTTTGTCGACAATTGCAAATTTGTTTTCTCAGCGAACGGCAAACGCTGCGCAAGCAACCGCGCGTCAGTCTGGAGGCGTTGGCGCGGCAAACCCGTTACCGATGGTTTGAACGAGTAGTGCAACCGCAGCAGGTGTTACTGACCGCCCACCACCTAAACGACCAAGCCGAAACGGTGTTGCTCAACCTGTTGCGCGGCGGCGGGGTGGATTTGCTGGCGGGTATCCCGCAGCAACGCTTGTTGTCGGCGACAAAAGCCACGCAGGTAGTGCGCCCTCTGCTGCGTTTTTCGCGCGCCGCGTTGGTTGAGTATGCCAACCATCGGCAACTAACATGGGTGCAAGACCCCGCCAATCAAGCCGATGAATTTGACCGTAACTACCTCGCAAACTCGGTCATTCCGATGCTGGAAAAACGCTGGTCCGGCGCCATTTTTTCGTTGGCGAGCGGCGCCGAACACTGTCGCGAGACGGCTGAATTTCTTGATCAACTCGCTGCACCGCTGCTGCAAAAATGCTTAGCGCCTGAAAAAATGGGAGTGTTTTGTCTGGCGCCGCCGCTTGCCATCAGCGCGTTGCAAACGCTCGCACGCTTCCAGACAATCCGCGTGATTCGCCGCTGGTTACACCAACATGGCTGCCGCTCCCCTTCCGCAGGGCAACTTGCGACTCTATATCAGCAAGTATTTGCCGAACCGAGCAAATGCGCCGCCATCCACTGGCAGCAATTCGCTTTGCGTTGCTTCGCCGGTCATTTGTATTTAACCACGCGATTGCATGAAGTCAGCAACCCAACAAACACCACAACCGTAACAAACGCAGCGTTGGCTTGGGATTTACGCCCGCGCGAACTCGCAAAAAACGGCATCCGCATTGAAGTGCTGCATACCGAGCGCAACGCGCAACACGCGCAAGCCGACACGCTTCATCTGTTAGATTGGCGGCGGCTGCACGGCAAGCCGAGTCAATTCATTTGGCGTCAAGGCGGCGAGCGGATGATCCTGCCGGGGCGCAAGCATCGTAGTAAATTAAAAAAACTCTTTCAGCAACACGCGGTGCCGCCGTGGGAACGCAACGCGTTGCCGTTGTTGGTGGTGGACGGTGAAGTTGCGTGGGCGCATGGCGTCGGCGTCAGCGCAACCTATTGCTGCCGAATCAACCAACCTGGCATCCACCTCCGCTTCGCCGCCGCGGAGACAATATAACGGCGGGCAACGCCAAAAAATCGGCGACCGACACCGACTACGCGCTGATTTTGGCGCAGCCGTCCATATAAGGCACTAACACATTCGGCACGCGAATACTGCCGTCCGCGTTCTGGTAGTTTTCCATGACCGCAACCAACGCGCGACCGACCGCCACTCCGGAGCCATTCAGGGTATGCAGCAATTGCGGCTTGCTTTGATTCGGATCACGCCAACGGGCTTTCATGCGCCGCGCTTGAAAATCCTCGCAATTGCTGCACGATGAAATTTCGCGGTAGCGTTGCTGACTCGGAATCCAAGTTTCCAGATCATACGTTTTGGCCGCCGCGAACCCTAGGTCGCCGGTGCATAAACTCAGCACGCGATAGGGCAACTCTAATTTTTGCAAGACCGCTTCCGCATGCGCGGTTAACATTTCCAACGCGGCTGCGGATTGCTGCGGCGCGACGATATGCACCAACTCCACTTTCTCAAACTGGTGTTGGCGAATCATGCCGCGCGTATCCTTGCCATACGAGCCGGCTTCACGGCGAAAACAGAGCGTATGCGCGACTTTTTGTATCGGCAGTTGGGATGGCTCTATGATACGCCCGGCCACCAAATTAGTCAGCGGCACTTCGGCGGTGGGGGTCAAGTAATACGGCGGCTCATCCTGCGTGGCAAACTGATCATCGGCGAATTTGGGGAGTTGTCCGGTGGCATAAAGCGTGCTGGGATTGACTAACACCGGCACGCTGACTTCCTGATAGTGATGTTCGCGGATATGCAAGTCCAACATAAACTGCGCCAACGCGCGATGCAGTCTGGCAAGCGCGCCATGCAACACCACAAAGCGCGCGCCGGCGAGGTTGGCTGCCGTTTCATAATCCATCATTGCCAACCGCTTGCCCAATTCCACATGATCCAACGCGGTGAAGGAAAATTGGCGCGGGTTGCCTGAACGCCGAATTTCTTGGTTATCGGTTTCATCCTTCCCCACCGGCACACTCGCCTGCGGCACATTGGGGATGTCGTCCAGCAGGCGTTGAAACTCCGCGCGCAACGCCGCGAATTCGGCTTGGCTGGTTTTTAATTTGCCGCCCAACGAAGCCACCGTGGCAAGCAGTTCCTGAGGGTCTTGCTGCTTTGCTTTGGCCATGCCGATTGCTTTGGAGGCGCGGTTGCGCTCGGCTTGGAGGGCTTCGGTTTCGCTTTGCTGGGTTCGTTGGCGGCGTTCCAAAGCCGCGAACCGTTCAGTATCCAAATGATAGTTGCGGGTTTTTAATGCCGCCACCGTGTTCGCCAAATCCTGCTTCAATCGTCGCGGATGCAACATTGCTTGCCTCGTAGCCGGGTTTGATTCGTCATAAAAATTCGCTCAGAATTTGCTTAGTGGTAGATTGCTTATGGTTCGGTTTGTTCAATGATATCAATACCGGGCGGCGCGACAAACTCAAACAGAGAATCATCAATCGGCGCATTCTCTTGCAGGTCAACAAAAGTGATGCGGGTGCGCTGCGCGAAGGTATCCAACAACTCCATCACCCGCAGATATTGATCTTCAAAGCCGATGCGCACTTCGGTAAAGCCGCCGTCCTCTTGCCGCGGAATTAAATTCACCCAGTGCAACCGCCCCTGCGCGCCGAGATCTTCCACCTTATAATTCTGCTCCAAGTCGCCGCCGCCGGCCAATAAAACCGCCGGCGCATGTCCTAACGCCTGCGCTTGGTCGCGCACCGTAACTTGCTCCAAGGCAATATCGTACAGCCATACGCGCGCGCCATCGCCGACAATTTGCTGGGCTTCCGGCGCTGCATAGTCCCAGCGAAAGCGCCCCGGTCGTTGCATCCATACGATGCCGTGCGCTTGGTCGGTAGTATTGAAATTCTCGTCCAATACGATTTGCGTAAAACGCGCTTGGAAAGAATCAACTTGGCTGAAAAACCGCGCCAACGCTTGTGTTCCAGGGCTGGCGGCAGGCGCCGCCGGCGCACCTATGGCGATGCTGAAACCCATGAGGGTTAAGATCGCTAACCGCGACAAGCGTGCGCAACCCGTGCGCGCAGTAAAGTATTGGGCGAGTGCTTGCATAGGGTTGCGGTTATTGCGGCGGCGGCGGCGCTAACACTTCGCGTTTGCCATGTTCCGCGGCGCTGAGCACGCCGCTTTCCTGCATGCTTTCAATCATCCGCGCGGCGCGGTTATAGCCGACCCGCAACGCGCGTTGCAACGCGGAAATGGAGGCGCGGCGGCTTTGGGTGACGAATTGCACCGCTTCATCATATAACGGATCGGTTTCACCGTGTTCGTCAAAAACCCCGTTTTGCGCGGAACTTGCATCGCTTTGCGCGGTAATTTCGGCGAGATATTGCGGGCTACCGCTGTTTCGCAGATGCTTCACCACGCGCATGACTTCTTCATCGGATACGAAAGCACCATGCACGCGCTGCGTAAAGCCGCTGCCGGGCGGTAAAAACAACATGTCGCCATGCCCCAATAATTGTTCAGCGCCCATTTGGTCTATCACCGTGCGCGAATCAGCGCGCGAGGAAACCTGAAATGCGATGCGCGTAGGCACATTGGCTTTGATCAGCCCGGTGACCACATCCACCGACGGACGCTGGGTCGCCAACACTAAATGGATGCCGGCGGCGCGCGCGCGCTGCGCGATGCGGATGATGATTTCTTCAATTTTCTTGCCGACCACGATCATTAAGTCGGCAAGTTCATCCACCACCACCACGATATACGGCAGTTCCTTTAACAATTCAGGCGCCTCAGCGGCTTCATGCGCATCGGACTCCGCATTCTCCTCGCCTGCGGCGCGCGCCAACGGGTCGCTGAGCGGCGCGCCGGCGGCGTTGGCGGCGGCGATTTTTTTGTTATAGGCGATGATATTGCGCACTGCAATCGCCGCCATCACGCGAAATCGCCGATCCATTTCGGTGATGCACCAGCGCAACGCATTGGCGGCTTTGCTCATGTCGGTGACCACTGGGGTCAACAAATGCGGGATGCCGTCGTAGACCGATAACTCTAAGAATTTGGGGTCCACCATAATGAAGCGCACCTGTTCCGGAGTGGCTTTGTAGAGCATGCTCAAAATCAGCGCATTGACGCACACTGATTTGCCGGAACCAGTGGTGCCGGCAATCAGCACATGCGGCATTTTCATCAAATCGGTAATGATCGGGTTGCCGGCGATATCTTTGCCCAACACCAGCGTCAACGGCGAATGGTTGCTTTCATATTCACGCGACGACAGCCCCTCCACCAGCCGCACGATTTCACGGCTCTGGTTGGGAATTTCAATCCCGACCACAGTTTTACCGGCGATGTTATCCACCACCCGCACGCTTTCCACCGACAAGGAGCGCGCCAAATCTCGCGCCAAGCCGACAATCTGACTGGCTTTGATGCCCGGCGCCGGTTCCACTTCAAAGCGCGTAATCACCGGTCCTGGTTGCACCGCTTCCACCGCGATTTCCAGATTGAAATCCTTGAGTTTTTTGACCAGCAGGCGCGACATGGATTCCAGTTCATCGTGCGAATAGCCGGTGCGGCTTGCCAGCGGTGATTCCAACAGCGATAACTGCGGCAAGTCGCCGCTGAATGCCGGGTCGGAAAACAAGTTGCTCTGCCCTTCCTTCTGCTTGCGCTCGCTGGCCGGCGTGGGAGACGCGCGCGGCGCAATTTTCGGCGGCTTACGTTCGCTCAATTCGCTGCTGATTTTACGCACCGCCACATTGCGCTGCCGCCGCACCTTGGCGCCCGCTTTGCGGTCGGCGCGTTGTTCCAGTTGCGCCTTACTCCAAGCGGCGAAGCCGAAGGCATGGTAGCCGAGCCAATCCATCAGCCGAAACCACGATACTTGAGCGGCTAAGGTAATGCCGGTAACGAACAAGACGATGAAAAGCACGGTGCTGCCGATGAGCCCAAAGTTATCCAGCAAGCCGCTACTGCTGTATTGACCGGCGATTCCGCCTGCGTGGAAGGAGGTATGTGGGGCGGGGAAATACATATGCTCAAGCCCGCAGGCGCCGAGCAAGGCAAACACGAATCCAGCCGCCGGAAACAGATGATTCCAGGCGCTGTATTGGCGCACCGCCGGCGCTTGGTGAAGCCGCCAGCCAAGCGCGCACCACAGCAATAAACACAGGTAGGCGGTGCGCCCGAATGCGGTGAACATTAAATCCGCCACCCACGCCCCCACCGTGCCGCCTAAATTGACGATGGCATGCCCATCGCCAGTGTGGGTCGGGCCGGGGTCGCTCGGTGAATAGGTCGCCAACGCCACCGCAAAATAAACGACCACCGCCAACCACGCAATCAGCCCGACTTCACGGAGCAAGGTAGAGATTTTATGCGGAATGGGCATGGCGGGCTTGGAGGGCGGCGGTTTTGCGGAACCGGTGAACTGCGATGAACGGGCATGGAAAGCTGTGGCTCGGTGTAGATTGTAGCCAATTTCGCGGCTGATTTCCGCTTGGTTGGCGGGCGGCGGCATCGGCTATCAAAACTTTCATGCCGTTTTTAACCGACCAGTTTTTGCGCGCGCAAGTTGTCTAATACGGCTGCCAATGTATCCGGTAATGGCGCATAAGTTTCAGTGCAAGCGCCATTTATGGGATGGCGAAAGCGCAGGCGTTCGGCGTGCAAAAATAGCCGCGTTAAGCCAACTTGTTTGGTCAACTGATTAAATTGTCGGTCGCCGTAGCGCCAATCACCGGCAATCGGCTGCCCAATGGCGGCGGCGTGCGCGCGCGCTTGATGCATGCGCCCGGTCAGCAATTCAATCGCCATGAAAGCGCACTCCCCGACTCCGACTGACGATATCGGCGAAAAAATGCTGCGCGCTTGACGCACCCGTGCCGCGCCGTTCCCCGCGTTGCCTGCTTTCGGCTTCGCCAGCGGTATGGTGATTTCGCGCGCGCCCCCCTGCCACGCGCCTTTCAGCAACGCGACATAGCCTTTTTGGAGGTCATGCGGCGCGCCGAATTGAACTTGCAAACCAAGCAACGCGGCGCGCGATTTGGCGAGCATCAGGCAGCCGGAGGTTTCGCGGTCCAAGCGATGCGCCAATTCCAAATACGCCGCCGGCGGGCGCAACGTGCGCAACGCTTCAATCAAGCCATATTTTAAGCCGGTGCCGCCGTGCGCCGCCAAGCCGGCTGGTTTATCCACCACCAACAAATGCGCATCCTCAAACAGCACTGGGATTTTTTCCAGCAACGATGCATCCACGCGCGGTTCAGCGGCCGGCGAGGCGCGGCGAAGCGGCGGCAGGCGCACGCGGTCGCCATGGCACAGCGCATACCAAACTTTTTTACGCGCGCCATTCACGCGCACTTCACCGCCGCGCAAGGCGCGATAGAGGCGCGTTTTTGGCACGCCTTTCATGTGTTTGATTAAAAAATTGTCAAGGCGTTGCCCGACTTGTTCGCTATCCACAGTAACGATTTCCACAGTAGGCGGCTGACGGGAGGCTGCGGTTGGCATGGTTTGCAGGGGCGGGGAGAACCGCCGATGTTGCGGTCGGTAGGCGGCGGGCGACGGGTCTACTATCCGCGCCGAGTGGCGGTAACGCAGGTAACCATCCGTCCAGTAACAATGCGATAATCATACCGCATCCGTTGGCGCAGCCGGCGGTGCACTGTGAGCGGTGTTCAGCGCGCCGCGCGCCGCCAGACAACCCGACTCCAGAAGCGAAAAGACGATGGCTAAAGCCGCTAAAGCCGCGCAAACCGCGACCCACAAAACCCGTACGCCAGCCAAACTGCCGGCTGATTTGCGGCGGTGGTTAGTCGCCAATCACATTGAAGAGATTGAAGCGGTGGTCGCCGATATGACCGGCGTGGCGCGCGGTAAAATTCTGCCGGCGCGAAAATACTGCGAGCAAGTCGGCATCCGCTTGCCGGAAAGCATTTTTGGGCAAACTGTGAACGGCGATTACCCGCAGCAATGGGATGTGTTGGACGAAGCCGACCGCGATATGTTCCTCAAGCCGGATCCGGCGAGCGCGCGGCTGCTACCGTTTGCCGCCAAACCTTCGGCAGTGATTATCCACGATTGCTTTGATGGCGACGGGCAGCCGGTGCAGTTAGCGCCGCGGCAAGTGTTGCGCCGGGTGTTGGATTTATATCGCGCGCAAGGGTGGCAGCCGGTGGTGGCGCCGGAGGTGGAATTTTATTTGGTTAAGCCCAATCCGGACGCCGATTATCCGTTGGAACCGCCGGTGGGCAGCTCCGGGCGCACGGAAAGCGGTCGCCAAGCGTTCAGCCTGGACGCAGTCAATGAGTTTGACCCGCTGTTTGAAGATTTATACGACTATTGCGAGCAGCAGGATATCGGCATTGAAACCTTGATTCACGAATCCGGCGTCGCGCAAATGGAAATCAATTTGTTGCACGGCGATGCCATGGACCTTGCCGACCAAGTGTTTCTTTTCAAGCGCGGGCTGCGGCAAGTGGCGTTGCGCCATAAAATATACGGCACTTTCATGGCGGCGCCGATGGAGGGGCAACCCGGTAGCGCGTTGCACATTCATCAAAGCGTGCTGCAATGCAGCAACGGTAACAATATCTTCAGCGATGCGCGCGGCAACGAGAGTCGACTATTCCAACATTTTCTTGGCGGCTTGCAACGCCACTTGCCGGACGCGATGGCGTTGTGCGCGCCCAATGTCAATTCATATCGCCGACTGGCGTTGGACGAATTTAACTCGCCGGTGAATGTGGAATGGGGATACGACAACCGCACCGTCGGCTTGCGCGTGCCGATTTCACCGCCGCAAGCGCGACGCGTGGAAAACCGAATTTGCGGCGCCGATGTCAACCCGTATCTGGCTATTGCGGCTTCCTTAATCTGCGGCTATATCGGCATGCTGGAACAGATTGCGCCGCAACCAGCGGCAACCGGCGATGCCGCTAAAACCGACAAAACAACCTCCGCCCTACCGCATACCTTGCGCGAAGCCATCCACCAACTGCGCGCTTGCGAGCCGTTACGAGAGTTGCTTGGGGAACCATTTGTGCAACTGTACAGCGATGTAAAACTGCACGAATACAAAACCTTTCTCAATGTCATCAGCGCTTGGGAGCGCGAGCATTTGTTATTGAGCGTGTAAGGCGGAGGGCGTTTCGTGGGCTGCTCAGTTTATCGCCGCCGCCGCCACTTGGGCGCGTGGCTTAGCGCCGAATATGATTTAGAATCACCGTGGGATCAGCCAGCGGATCCACGGTCAACACCCCTTGCACCGTTACGCTCTGCTGCACAGTGGCGCTTGCGGTATCGCCCTGAATGCTGTTGATACGGATATCATTGGCGCCGCCGGGGCGATTGGCGTAGGTTAGGGTATCCACGGTCACTGATTGTTGCAACATGCCCGAATAACTTGCCGCGTTGGCATAGTTGACCGCCTGAATGTTGCCGCTGGGGGTGCCGGCAGTTTTTTCCAGACTCATCGCCTGCCCGATAAAAGACTGGTTGGCGTTGTTGATGTTGCCGCTTGCCGAGGCGTAGTTAATCGCTTGGATGTTGTCGTTGCCGGCGGCTTGCAAGTTCTGCGTCAAGGTCGTGCTGCCGTTGGGCTGCGCGACCGACTGCGTCAACTGATTGATTCCCTGCGCGACGGCGATATTGACCGCTTGCACGCTGGAATCGCTGTTCTCGCTCTGCGTCAATGACAACGCTGGGGTATTAAAGGTCACTCGCTGGGTGAGCGAAGCCAGTGAATCTTCGTTCAGATTAAGCAACACTCCGTTGACTGCTTGGTGGGAAGAAGCCGCGTTGCGTTGGGCCAATTCCACCGGGGATGAAGAGGTTATAGTGGAGATTTGCTCAACCACCCAATCGGCGGCAAAAACACTCTGCGATTGCGATAGCGATAGCGATAGCCCCGCCGCCATGCCCATAACCATCATCGCTGGGAATGATGCCGCGCGGCGCGCGCGTTTGCCGAGCATGCGAAATTTCATTGTACGATTATCTTTGTAAAACCACATACCCCGACTGCCCGGTGAGATCCGCCAATTTGGTGCATATTTCTTGGGCGGTTTTCTTATTGGCATACGGACCTAACCAGATACGCGTGGCTTCCCCGCTGCTGACTCGCACGCTGGTGGTGCGCGCCGCGTAGCCGCGTTTGCTTAACTCTTCGGAGAACGCCGCGACATTTTCTGGTTTAGCGAACGCGCCCACACGCACATGCCACATCGGTTGGGCGGCGGCGAATTCAACGCTTTGTTCAAGCACATCAACCACATTGCGCACCACCTCGGGCGTCGGCGCCGCGGTTGCCACAACCTCATGCGTTGCGGTTTGCGCTAACGTGACGCCGGTTTGTTGCCCCAACTGCTCGGCTTTGACACGTTCATATCTGGCATCCTGCCCTAACGCCAAGGTTGCCTCGGTATTAAAGCAAGCGGAAAAATCAACCATGTTGCCGTAGGCGTTGTCTAAAATCCAAATCGCGCCGGCTTCCAACAGGATTTGTTGCGCCGCATGGATGGTCTCCACTTGCACATCGGTGTTGGAAAAGCCGTAATAGTATTCGTCCACCGCCACCCGAAAGCGCGCCGTTTTGCTGTTGCTGTAAAACTTCAAATCAAAGCCTTCGGTGCCGACCACGACATTGGTTTTTGGGTCAATGATATTGACCACTAAGGTCACCGATCTTTCCGAGCCGGAGCTGCCGCGGTCAATAGAGATACTCTCCTCGTCTCCGTCATCGCCACGATAGCCGGCGTTTTGCCCATACCCGCGCGAGCGGATATGCGAACTGTCGTAGCGCGTGAAAGCGCCGTCAATAATCAGCGGCACCACCGAATTGACCGCCCCCATGCCGATGCTTTGGCGGTCGGCGTTGCTAATCTGCGTCAGCATAGAAACATACGTCTTCAGGTTGCTAGTGGACGGCAAGCCAAAGCGATTCAAGCCGAGTTGCTCATTCACCGTGGGGCGCAGCATCAGCGGAAATTCGTCGGTCACCACGCCATAACTGGGGCGAGTGTGCGCGCTCAGAATGCTGATCATTTGAATGCGTCCGGCGTCCGCCAGCGGACCATCGGCGTTTTTATTCCGATCCACCGTGCCATCCACAATGTCGCGCACCATGAACGCATAGGCGCCGGGGTTTTGCGGGCTGGCCTTCAGTTGCGCACCGAGGCAGCGCAACGCGTCGGTGAGTTTGGTGCTGCTCTTTACCGGCGATGAATCAAAGTCGGTGTCCAGCGTATAGCGCGCCGAATTGAGGCAGCCGGACAACAGCATTGCCGCGGCAATCGCCAAGCAGAGCGAGATATTTTTGAGGCGCGAGGTCACGATATGAAAGTAGGCGGATGGGTGGGTGGCTTAGCGGCAACCTTAGCGGCAGTCTTAGCGACAGCCG
>JAHRAW010000092.1 GCA_020027415.1 Gammaproteobacteria bacterium | reverse complement strand
CATTTGACGATGCGGACTGGGCACCACTTCGGGCTGCAACAACGGCGCAAAATTTTCGGCAAGCAACGCCACATCGCGCGGCAAATTTTCCCACCTCAGCGTCAAGCCAAAACTCTGCAAGATCTTGCGGAAAGTTTCGCGCAAGCCAATTTCATCGGGGTAATAACTGGTGTACACCGGGGCGTCCATATCCAAGTAATCCAACGCGCGCCCGGGCTTCACAAAAATATGATCGTTATTAAAATAACTGCGGTCAAACAAACGACAGAACACCGAGTTATAAAAACTCTCCGCCAGTTCCGGCTGCTCGTGGTCGTATAGCAACCACAGATACCACCGCTTAATGTCCTGCCAAAGTTTCTTATCCAATTTCTCCAAATCAAACCGCTCATTCAACTGCGCAATCGCCTCGCTAACGCGCAAATCATAATAATCAATCCGCTCCTTGCGCGCCGCCGTCTCCGCATCCCAGTCGGCGCACTCAAACCGCTCCTTCGCCGCGCGCGTGATTTGCTGAAACAGCGAAAAGTGGCGATTGAAGCCTTCCAATATCGTGCCGGCGATTTGCTTAACAAGGTCGGGGTTCATGGAGTTTTATGCATGGGGGCAGAGGCAAGGGCCGGGCGGGTGATTGCGTTTGCAAATTTGAAAGATTTTTACCTTTACATGAAATCTTTATAATCACGCATGAAAAATGTTTGCACACTTTAATTTCATTCTCCCATCCAAAACCCCCATTTTCCACCATTTCTGCCCAACCCCACCCAGTCATTCCCGCTTAAAAGATCGCGGGAATGACAAGGATAAGACGGCGGCGCACCGAAATGGCCGCCTCCGCTTTTTTATCAAGCCCCATGACCGGCGTTGGCGGCTTGCAAATCGGCGTGATACGACGAGCGCACCAGCGGGGCGGCGGCGACATGCTCAAAGCCCATCGCTTTGCCGATCGCCGCTAACTCGTTAAATTGCTGCGGGCTCCAGTATCGTTCCACCGCCTGATGATGACGGCTGGGTTGCAGGTATTGTCCGAGGGTTAGCATGGTGACCTGATGCGCGCGCAGGTCGCGCATGGTTTCAATCACTTCTGGTTGGCGTTCGCCGAGGCCCAACATCAAGCCGGATTTGGTCGGCAGGTTTGGGTATTGCTGTTTGCAAAGTTGCAGCAAGCGCAGCGAACCGGCATAACTGGAGCCGGGGCGCACGTTTGGATATAAGCGCGCCACAGTTTCTAAATTGTGATTGAACACATCCGCCGGCGCTTGCCCAAGAATAGCCAACGCCACTTCCATGCGGGAGCGGAAATCTGGCGTCAAAATTTCAATTTTGAGGCGTTGACAACGCCGCCGAAGTTGGCGGATGCAGGCGACAAAATGGGCTGCGCCGCCGTCGCGCAGGTCGTCTCGGTCGACGGAAGTAAGCACCACATAGTTGAGTTTCATCGCCGCCACGGTGTCCGCCAAACGGCGCGGTTCGTGTGCGTCCAACGGGTTTGGGCGACCATGCGCGACCTCGCAAAACGGGCAACGGCGGGTGCAGATATCCCCCATGATCAAAAATGTGGCGGTGCCGTTGCTGAAACATTCCCCCAAGTTGGGGCAGGCGGCTTCCTCGCAGATGGTGTGCAAGCCGTTTTCGCGCAACACTTTTTTGAGTTTGGTGACGGCCTTGCCGCCGGTGAAAGCGGCGCGAATCCACGGCGGTTTGCGCAGCCGTTGGGCGGGCGGTTGCGGCGCAACCTTGACCGGAATGCGCGCCATTTTCGCCGCCCCGCGCAACTTTTCGCCGCGCACGATGGGGCGCACGCGCGGATGGTTTGGGCGCGGCGGCGCTTGGTTTTCAGACATTAGACATCCGCTTACACATCCGCGTAATCTTCCATCGGCGGACAACTGCAAACCAAGTTTTTGTCGCCGTATACATTATCCACCCTGCCGACTGGGGGCCAATATTTGTTGATTTGCACTTCGGCGGTGGGAAAAAAGGCGCGTTGGCGGGAATAGGGCATGTTCCATTCATCGCGCACTAATAAATGATAACTATGCGGGGAGTTGGTCAGCAGGCTGTTTTGCAGTTTGAAAACGCCTTGTTCAATTTCGCGGATTTCCTCGCGGATTGAGATGAGCGCATCGCAGAAGCGATCTATTTCCTCTTTGGATTCGCTTTCGGTGGGTTCAATCATCAGCGAGTCGGCAACGGGCCAAGACATGGTCGGCGCGTGATACCCGTAGTCAATCAACCGCTTGGCGACATCTTCCACCGTGACGCCGCAGGCTTCCTTGATCGCCGCCAGGCTGACCACGCATTCATGCGCAACCCGCCCGTTGCCGCCACGATATACCACCGGATAATGCGGGTCCAGGCGGTGCGCAATGTAGTTGGCGTTGAGAATCGCCACTTTGGTGGCGCGTTTCAGCCCGTAATCACCGAGCAGGCGCATATACGCCCATGAGATTGGCAGCACCAGCGGCGAACCCCACGGCGCCGCCGACACCGTGCCGATGGGGTCGGCGCCGCCGCGGTTGCAATCCACCAGCGGGTGATTCGGCAGAAAGCGCGTTAGGTGTTTGGCTACGCCGATGGGACCCATGCCCGGACCGCCGCCGCCGTGCGGGATGGCGAAGGTTTTGTGCAAGTTGAGGTGCATGACATCGGCGCCGATTTCCCGCGGGCGGCAGATGCCGACCATCGCGTTCATGTTGGCGCCGTCCATATAAACTTGTCCGCCGTGGTGATGCACGATTTCGCAAATCTGCTTGATGTTCTCCTCAAATACGCCGTGCGTGGACGGGTAGGTGATCATGATGGCGGCGAGGCGCGGCGCGTGCTGTTCGGCATGCTGCTGTAAATCGTCCATATCAATGTTGCCGTGCGAGTCGCATTTCACCACCACCACTTTTAAGCCCGCCATGATCGCGCTGGCGGGGTTGGTGCCGTGCGCCGAGGCCGGAATTAAGCACACCTCGCGCGCGCCGTCGCCGCGGCTGTGATGATAGGCGCGGATGCACAGCAAGCCGGCGTATTCCCCTTGCGAGCCGGCGTTGGGCTGAAAACTGAAGCCGGCAAAACCGGTCAGTTCGCATAGCATGGTTTCCAGTTTATTGATGATGCGCCGATAACCGCGCGCATGCTTGGCCGGGGCGAACGGATGAAGATGCGCAAACAAGGGATTGGAAATCGGCTCCATTTCACTGGCGGCGTTGAGTTTCATGGTGCATGAGCCGAGCGGAATCATGGAGCGCGACAGGGTGATGTCTTTACTCGCGGTCTTGCGCAGATACCGCATGAACTCGGTTTCCGAGCGGTAGCGGTGAAAATGCGGGTGCGCGAGGAATTCGCTGGTGCGTTGCAAGGACGCGGGAATGGAGGCTGGCAGGTCTTTGTCAAAGAGTACGCCGCTGACTTCGTGCGCGGTGGTGGCGGCGAAAACATGCAACAAGCCGGCCACTTTTTCGCGCGAGATGGTTTCATCCAAACTGATGCCGAGGTGGTGGTCGTCAATCAAGCGCAGGTTGTAACGAGATTGTTCGGCTTGCTCGTGCAGGTGTTTTGCGCGCGGCGTGCGCACCATCAAAGTGTCAAAGTAATGTTCGTGTTGCAACGAAAAGCCAAGTTCGGTCAGCCCGTCTGCCAACGCGCGGGTTAGGCGATTGACTCGCTTGGCAATGCGAATCAGCCCTTCCGGGCCATGATATTGCGCATAAAAAGTCGCCATGATGGCGAGCAATACTTGCGCGGTGCAGATGTTGCTGGTGGCTTTGTCGCGGCGAATGTGCTGCTCGCGGGTTTGCAACGCCATGCGATAAGCGCGCCTGCCGTTGGCGTCTACGGACACCCCGATGAGTCGTCCCGGCAAACTGCGTTTATATTTTTCGCGCGTGGCAAGATACGCCGCGTGCGGACCGCCGAAGCCCATTGGCACGCCGAAACGTTGGGTGCTGCCAACCGCAATGTCGGCGCCCAATTCCCCCGGCGGCGTCAGCAAGGTCAGCGCCAACGGGTCGGCCGCCACAATCACCAGCGCGTCTTTTGCGTGCATTTTTTGGATGAACTTTTCATACTCAGCGCGCGCATAAATATCGCCGTTCGCGCTTGGATATTGAATCAGCGTGCCGAAGCAGTCGCCGTCGTCATCGCCGCCCACATCCACCACCGCGTCAATTCCCATCGGCTTGGCGCGGGTTTGCACCACCGCAATCGTCTGCGGCAGGCAATCGCGCCCAATCAAAAAGCGATTGGATTGGTTGTGACAAACGCGCCGCGCCAACATCATCGCTTCGGCGGCGGCGGTGGCTTCATCCAACAACGAAGCGTTGGCGATTTGCATGCCGCTCAAATCCATAATCATCTGCTGAAAGGACAGCAACACTTCCAGCCGCGCCTGACTAACCTCCGGCTGATAGGGCGTGTAGGCGGTATACCAATCCGGGTTTTCCATCACATTGCGCCGAATCACCGGCGGCGTGACGGTGCCGTAGTAACCGAGCCCAATCATGGATATGGCGGCGTGGTTATCGTTCGCCACCAGACGGCTCAGTTTGTTCAGGCGGTTTTCATCCAACGCTTCCGGCAGTTTGAATGGATGGCGGGTTCGAATGGAAGCGGGCACGGTTTGCTCTAACAACTCGTCCAACGAAGCGACGCCGAGCGTCTCCAACATGGCCGCGAGTTGCGCGGGGTTGGAGCCGATATGGCGAACCGTAAAATCATCAGCGCGGGGCATGGCAACTCCAGAGCAAAATCGCCGGTGGGTAGGACGGACGAGAACAGGAAATGGTTACCATCTTAAACGCGCGCCGCCGGCATGGTGGTTGGATATGAAAAAATAAATAAAAAATAAAAACTAAAATCACTAAGCGACTAAGCAAGGGAGTCGAGAAATTTCCGATACCCATCCGCATCCATTAACTCCGCCAACGGCGCGGTATCGTCGGCTTGCATGCGATAAAACCAGCCTTCGCCTTGCGGGTCGTCGTTGACCAGTTGCGGTTGGTCGGCGAGCGCCTCGTTGACCGCCAGCACGGTGCCGGAAAGCGGCGACTTAACTTCGCCGGCCGCTTTCACCGATTCCACCACCGCGGCTTCCTCGCCGCGGGTGACGGCGGCGTTCGCTTGCGGCAATTCCACATACACGATTTCGCCTAATTGCTCTTGGGCGTAGTCGGTGATGCCGACCACATACTCATCGCCTTGTTGGCGCACCCATTCATGATCTTCGGTGTATTTGGTTGTCATGGTTACCTCGCGGGAATTAAAAACAGAAAGCGAAAATGGGTTTCAAAACAACTCAATGGAAAAACTGAGTCGCCACGAACGGCAGTTTGGTGACCGCCAACGGCACATGCTTGCCGCGCACCACCGCGACCATTTCGGTGGCGGGCGCGGCGTGCGCCAGTTGCACATACCCCATGCTGATCGGATGCCCTAAGGTGGGGCTGAAACCACCGCTGGTGACCGCGCCAATCGGCTTCCCGGCGGCGTCCAACAGCGCCGCCGGCGGGCGCACCGGCGCGCGACCATGCGGCAACAAGCCAACGCGCACGCGCGCGATGTTGCGCGGAATTTGCGGCAGGATGACTGGCGCGCCGGGAAAGCCGCCGGCGCGTTCTCCGCCGTGCCGCCGCGCCGCCGAAATCACCCAGTTTAAGGCCGCTTCACTCGGGGTGGTGGCGGCGGTCAGGTCTTGTCCGCACAAACAAAGCCCGGCTTCCAAACGCAACGAATCGCGCGCGCCGAGCCCAATCAGTTGCAGTTGCAGTTGCACTTGCGCATCCGAATCCGCATCCGCCAACAAGCGGCGCGCCAACGATTCGGCGTGCGCCGCCGCTAATGATATTTCAAACCCGTCCTCCCCGCTATAGCCGGAGCGCGACAGCGTGCAAGTTAGTCCGTCAATCTCTAGTTCACGCACATCCATGAATTTCATGTCGGCGAGGTCGCAGCCGAGCCTGGCCAGCACCGCCGCCGCGCGCGGTCCCTGCAATGCGAGCAACGCCAAATCGTGCCGCAGTTCTAGTTGGCAGGTGTCGCCCAAGTGGTGTTGTAAGTAGTCAAAATTCTGCTGCTTGTGGGCGGCGTTGACTACTAACATAAATCGGCCGCCGAGGTTCTGTATCATCAAATCGTCACGGATGCCGCCTTGCGAATTGGTCAATAGTGCATATTTTTGTCGCCCGTGCGGCAGCCCGAGTAGGTCCGCGCCAATCAGCGATTCCAGTGCGCGGGCGGTATCGTTATCAGTATCGGCGGCGCTGCCGCGCGGGTGGGCGCGCACCGAAATTTGCCCCATGTGCGAGACATCAAACAAGCCGGCGCAGCGGCGCGTATGCAGGTGTTCGGCAAGGATGCCGGCGGCGTAGTGGAGCGGCATTTCATAGCCGGCAAACGCCACCATTTTGGCGCGCTGTTGCAAATGCAACGCATGTAGCGGCGTGCGGAGCAAGGTGGCGGGGGCGGGGGCGGACATATTTATTTCGGCAAATGGCGGTGCATTTTCGCGGTGGCGGCGCGGTATTTCTCACATTTGGCGAAAAACCTGTCGGCGCTCAGCGGCATCGGCACCCGCACATTGGCGACCCAAGTGATTAGATTTTTGCCGTCTCGCAGTAAGCGCGTGCCGCGTTTGATATGGCGTTCCAGTTCCGCATCGGTTTGCTGGGGAATGATTGCCATGTATTCAAGCAGTTTTTCGCCGTTGGCGACAAATTTAGGCCACACGCAATAATAATCGGGGTCGTTACGGAAGATCTCGCATTCTTGTTTGGCGATGCTGATGAAATCCGCCACCAACCCGGCGGCGCCGTCAAAAAAGGCCAACGCGCATAAAGTTTGTTGCAACGCTTCGCCGACGCGGTCTATTTCGCGCATGGCTTGGGCGACTTTACGATAGCGGCTGCAATAGTATTCCTCAATGGACATAGTGAACACTTTAACCGGCTCGCCCCAGAGTTCGTCCACGCCTTGTTCGCCGCTGTGGTGCTTAACTTGATTGCTTAGCTCCAAGGCTTCGGTGAAGCAGTGCGCGCATTGTTGCATGAGTTCGTTGTCTTGTTGGATGTCTATGCCGCGTTGTTCCAAATCCACAATCGCGGTAAAAATGTCGGTGGCGCGATTGAACAGCGCGCCCGCCAACATCGCGCCGTTGACGCGCTTGCGCCGCGCATCGGTTTCCTTTTCCCACGCGCCGCGGACTTCCTCTAATTTTTCTCCGGGCGTGTTGATGCCGGCTTCGGTGTGGTGGAAAGTGCGGCGGGTGAGCGCATCAATCAGTTGCTTTTTGGCGGCGAGGGTGTCCGCCGGCGGCGTGTAGTAGCGCACCCAGTAACCGTCGTAAAAAATATGCGCGACGCCGTGGGTGTTTCGGATGGCGCCGCTTTTGGGCGAGGACTTCATCGCAAGCAATTTAATTTTTTGCCGTACCGCATGTTACCTTAACGCGCCTTGCTTACCGCGCGCGAGGTTTAGAGTCCAACGCTTCGGTCAACGCCGCAGAAATGATGCCGGTGGGAATGGCGATAATGCCGATGCCGATAATCAAAATAAAGAAAGTGAAAATGCGCCCGCCGACGGTGAGCGGATAGATGTCGCCGTAGCCGACCGTGGTCAAGGTAATCACCGCCCACCACAGGCTGTCAAAGACCGATGAAAAATGTTGCGGCTGCGCGGTATATTCAAAATAGTATATGCCGACCGCCGAGAAGTAAATCAGAATCAACACCAACAGCAGGAACAATAACAACTTTTCTTTGGCGATAGTGAGCGCGGCGGTGAGGTGGGTGATCGCTTGATGATAACGCGCCAACTTAAACAACCTGAACAGGCGGAAGAAACGCAATGCGCGCACTGAACGCAGGTCAACGCCGAGCGACAGGTAAAAAGGCAGGATTGCGAGCAGGTCTATGATGCCCCAAAAACTAAAAATAAATCGCAGTTTGTGGTCTGCCACATAAATTCGCATGGCGTATTCCAGCGAGAATACCGCGATGCAGAATATCTCGGTGAACTCCAACACCGCGCGAATTTGCGGCGACAAACCGGGCGTCGTTTCAATGCTGAAAGTGACGATGGAAACTGCGATTAAAAGGTGAATCAGGAAAACAAAAGCATGCGCGGGTCCATAGCCAACCCGCCGCCGCGCATGCTGCGCGCCCGGCTCCACGATATTTTTTAGATACGATTTCATCGGTGTCTGTAATTTCCGCCACCTCCACCCAGCGCGAACCACGCATGCGCATCACGGCATTTTAATCATTCGGTCCAGCAGGTTATTATACTCAATGCCGTTCATGTGGTAGTCAATCAAGTCGTCCAAGTGGTCTAATTTGGCGGTGCTTTCATCGCGGTAGGCCTGCAGAAGGTCGCTGATGGAGAGATCTTTTTGTTGATATTGTTGCAGTTGCAATCGCGTGCTTTGCTCGGTGGCGGCGATTGCATCCAGCAATCTTTGCTCGTCAAAATCAAGCAATCGGGTTAACTCTTGCAAATCCCCGTCAAGGCT
>JAHRAW010000205.1 GCA_020027415.1 Gammaproteobacteria bacterium | reverse complement strand
TTTTTTTATCCCAGTTGCGAAACACCGCCACCCAGAAACTCACCCGCGGCTTAATCGCCTCGGCGCAGGGGAAACTTTCGCCGCAGTTCAAGGTTTGCGTGGGCAGCAGGTGGTGGGCGTGCGCGGCGGGCATCGCCGTCGCCGCCAGTAGCGGGAGGCAAGCCAGGCTGACAAGCATACTGAAAAACGATGCAGACTCGGTTTCGCGCCAACGGATATCCATAATACGGGTTGGACGGCTTGGCTTAGACTTAGAGTGGAGACAACCTGCAGGAAATAATCTTATTGCGAGTGGGAATTGTATACTATATTGGCTTGCGTCATGCCCATGACTTTCGGTAGCAACGCGATCATACCACCATGCCTAACCCCGCAGCAGAGCGCACCCCGACCGGTCCCGCAGCAACTTCCAGCGCCCAACTTCAGCACCAAGTCCGCGCGTTGCTCGGCGCCAAAAACGGCATTGACGAAAGCCGCGCCAAGCGCCTGCGCAAGCAATGGCAAGCGCACCAAAGCAACGCCAAAACCAAGCCGACAACGGACGCAGACTTAGAAGCGGATGCGGCGTTGGCTGAGTGGTTCGCGCAACTGCACCAACGCGTGCATGCGCAGATTGAATTGCGCGAAAAACAATTCACTTCCGTACAGGCTCAGTTGCAACAACTGCGCGTTAGTTTTAAGCAAGGACATGTCAAACAATCCCAACAACTTGCGCAATTGATTGCGCGCCAGTTGCAACAAATTATCGGCTTATCCACCCAACGCCGACAGCGCATCGCCGCCGAACTCAAATCGTTGCAACCCGAAATACGCCAATTGACCGCGTGGCGAAAGTGGGGCACCAAGCAAGCGCGCGAAAATATCATTCAGGAGATTAAAGATATTCACGACTCCGGCGCGAGTTTGGCGGAAATCGCCCGGCGCATTCAACAAGCCCGCCAACAATGGCAAACTTGGGATGATTCGGGCGAAGGCGGGCATCAAAAACTCTATCAAGTTTTTAATCGCGAGTGCCGCAAGGCGTATAAGCCGTGTCAAGCCTACTTTGCCCAACAAAAACAACAACGCCAAACGGCGCAACAAGCGCGCGAAGAAATCTGCGCGGCGCTGGAACAAGCCTATGAGCAAACCGAATGGCGCCGCCCAGACTGGAAGGAAGTGCAGCAACGGGTGCGCATGCACAGCAAGCAATGGCGCACCGCCGGCGCCGCCGATTATCATGCGAAAAAACCTTTGCAACGACGCTTTGCCGCCATCATGGAAAAATTTGAGCAGAAACTCGCGCAGGAGCGATCGAGCAACTACAAGAGCCGAGAAAAATTAGTGGCTGAGATGATTCAATTGGAGCAACGGGAAGATTTCCGAGAAGCGTTCGCGGAACTGCAAGCCTTGAGTAAAAAGTATCTGCCGACGGTCACTTCATCGCGTTCCCAAGAGCAGGCGTTGTGGAAACGTTTCACCGCCGCCCGCGACCGGATTTACCAACAGCGGGACCGCCGCCGCCAAGATTTTATGCGCACCCTGAAACAAAATCTCGCCGCCAAACAAGTCTTGTGCGCGGAGATTGAAGCTGCTTGCCACCGCGGAGGGGAAATGAAAACTGGCGGCGACGGCAACGGCGCGCGCCGCCGCTTGCAGCAGTGGCGGACGACTTGGGAGCAGTTGGGAGAAACCCCGAAAGTATCCCGCGAAAAAGTGACCGCGCGCTATCGCAACGCCATCCAGCAGGCGCAAAAAACCATCGCCCAGGCTGAGGTCGCCGAGAAACTCCAGTTGCAAGACCAACTTCGGCAAAAATCCATGCTATGCGCGCGCCTTGAAGCGATGGCAGTGGCGGCGGCGGGCGACGACTCGGCAAGCATCGCCGCCACCCAATTAAAATTAAAATCAAAATTGGATACTTTGCGCAAAAAATGGGAAGCATTGCCGCCGTTGCCCGCGGCTTTGGAACAACCGCTTGCCGAACGGTATCAGTTCGCCGTGCAGGCGGCGCAGGAACGCGATGTCGCACAGCGATTGCGCGATTCCATGCCGAAAAATCTTGCGCGGTTGCACGCCTTGCTGTTGCACCTTGAAATTCTCGCCGGGTTGGAGCCGCCGGCTGAATTTTCCAAGCAACGAATGGCGTTGCAGATTAACCGCTTGTCGGCGGCGATGGGCGGACGAGACGCCGGCGAAACGCATCAAAGCGCATCCGCCGCGCAATTGATGCGCGATATTTGGTTGCTCGGAGCGGTGCAAGTAAAACAACACGCGGCGATTTTCAAACGCGTGGATGCGTGTTGCGCCGCGCTGGCCGCTTTGCCGCCGGCAAATCCGTCAAAACCCAAACCAACTGAAACTGAACATCAATAAAACAAAGTCAGCATGGAAATCATCACCAGCAGAAACATCACCGTCATAATGCTGCCGGCTTTCAAAAAATCCGCCACTTGATAGCCGCCCGGACCGATAATCAGCGCATTGACCTGATGGGTCGGCAACAAAAATGAGTTGGAGGTCGCCAACGCCACCGTCAACGCAAATACGGCTGGATTGGCATCCACGCCGATGGCGATTTTGATTGCCAGCGGCACTAATAGCACCGTCGCCCCGACATTGGAAATCAGCAAGGTGAAAACGGTCGCCATAATGGCGATGACGGTCTGCAAGCCCCAATTCGGCAACCCGGCAAACAGCCACAAGATTTGCTGCGCAATCCAATCCGCGGTGCCGCTGTTTTCCACCGCCATGCCGAGCGGAATCAGGCTGGCTAATAGGAACACGCTCTGCCAACCGATGGCGCGATAGGCTTCTTCAATTTTCAGCACGCCGCATAAAATCATGCCCACCGCGCCGCTCATCAACGCAAGCGACAAGTGCAGGTCGGTGAACAGCGTCAGCAACAGCGTCAACGCAAAACAGCCGGCGGCGTGTTGGAGTTTCTGCGGGCGATTGTCTTCCCGCGGGAAGTCGGTCACCACCGCAAAATCATGGCGGGCTTCGGCGATTGGGATTAACTGATCCCAGCGAATATGCGCCACCAATGTATCGCCCGATTGCATCACCAAATCCGCCAAATCTTGATCAATGACATCATCGGCGCGAAACACCGTCAGCACCGTGGCGCCGTATTGCTTGCGAATTTGCGCATCTTTAATGCTCTTGCCGATCATGCCGGAATCCGGCATGATGACGATTTCCGCGATGCCGGCGCTGGCGGTGCTGAGCACTTCGGCGAACACATCCATTTCATTTTTAACGCGCAACGCGTACTCCTCGGCGAAAGCACGCACCGCATCGTGCCTGCCCATAATCGCTATCTCGCTGCCAAGCACGAATTCCGAGTCGCCCCGAGGCGCCACTCTCAGGGAGTCGCCGGAGCGAATTGCAACAATCCAACCGGCTCTGCCGGCGGCGTCCACATCCGACAAGGCTTTGCCGATTAACGGGCTGTCCGCGGACACCTTGCACTCATAAACCTCGCCGGCGATGCCGTAGACTTCCTTGAAATATTTTAGCATGCTGCCCGACTCGCCCGGTTTCTGCTTGATCACCGGCAGCACAAAACGACCAAAAATTAGGAAATAGCCGATGCCGACTAACAACAGCACAATCCCCACCGGGGCGACCGCGAACAAGCCAAAGGTTTCCATGGGCGGCGTGCGGCCCGATAGCTGGTTGGAATTTTCCAACAAATCATTGAGTAGAATCAGCGGGCTTGAACCAATCATGGTCACGGTGCCGCCGAGAATCGCGCAAAAACCCATCGGCATCAGCAATCGGGAAATCGCCAGATTGCCCTGCCGCGCAATGCGGTTTACCACCGGCAGAAACAACGCCGCCGCGCCGATATTTTGCATGAAACTGGAAATGATGCCGACTACGCCGGAAATCAGCGCAATCACGCTGGCTTCGGTTTTGCCGCCGAATTTGAGGATTTTGCCGGCAAGTTGCCCAAGCACGCCAGTGCGGTCCAGCCCGGCGCCGATGATCATCACCGCGATGATGGAAATGACCGCATTGCTGGAATAGCCGCTGAACAAACGCTGCGGCGCGACCAACCCGCTGTATCCCGGTATCAGCGCGCTGAGACCAATCAGCACCATGATTAGGATGGCGGCTACATCCACCCGCACCACATCAAACGCGAATAAATAAATGGCAAACGCCAAGATTACCAACACCCCGATCATCTCAGCGGTAAGGGGTAGGGTCTCGGTCACTGCGCACTCCAAATGGATAACATTAATTCACGGTGCGGCATTCAGTCTGGAATCCTGAAAGTCGCCTTCTCGCATTCCGCTACTCGCCTGAGCAAATTGCAACCGAACCTCTCAGACATCTTAGGCACTTCAGACAAGCGCGATGGAGAAAGTTTATTCTACCATCAAAGCATCGTTAGTCGGGTATTATGTATCGGCGTACGCAAACCATGCAATCATCACAACCCTCGCCATCGCTCAGCGCCTTGGGCAAGCAATTTTGCGCGCCGCGCTTCTGGCTGATATGGTGCCTGCTCGGATGGCTGAGGCTGCTGTCGTATCTGCCCATGCCGCTACTGTATGGTCTCGGCATCGTCGGCGGCGAGTTCGCTTACTGGGCGCATGCTCGCCGCCGCGATATCACTTGGCGCAACCTGACCGCTTGTTTTCCGCATCACCGCAAAGCCGCCATCCGCGCCCTCGCGCGGCGACATTTCCATAGTTTGGCAATCGCGACGTTCGCCACCGGGGTCGGATGGTGGGGTGGGCGCGCCCGGCTGCAACGGTTAACGCGGTTGCGCAATGGTGCGGTGTTGGCGAACGCCAGACGGCGCGGGGAAAATATCATCCTGCTTACCCCGCATTTTGTCGGCCTGGAATTCGGCGGCATTTATCTATCCACCCTCGCCCCCACGGTGACCATGTATCAACGCCACAAAAACCCGTTGCTGGACGCCTTAATCAAACAATATCGCGGGCGCTTTGGAATCATCCAATACGCGCACAAAGGCGCGGGCAAATCCATGATTGAGTTAATCCGCCGCGGTCATCAATTTTATTATTTGCCGGACCAAAACCCCGGGTCCAAGCGCGGCGTATTTGCGCCGTTTTATTCTCTGCCGGCCGCAACTTTTGCGTCATTAGGACGCATCGCCCGCCTATGCAACGCCACCATCATCCCATGCGCAACGCGCCTGCTACCGCGCGGACGCGGCTATGAAATCATCTTCGAGCAACCGCTGACCGACTGCCTAACGGAAGATGACCCAGTGCGAGAAGCCGGCAACATGAACCGCGTGATTGAGCAGTTAATCACGCACGCGCCCGCACAATACTTCTGGTCGCATCGGCGCTTCAAAACCCGCCCGCCCGGCGAACCGCCGTTTTATGCCGGCGGCAAAAAATGAAACGCAAATAACTATAAGAATTGCAAATAGCCACAAAAAAGCGAGGGCTTACGCCCCCGCTTCTCACTTCCCATTTTCCGTTTTTGTAACGCGCCGCACAAACTGTGCTGGTGGCTGGCGCGTTGCGCCTTGGCTGGCATGAATGCAAGCCATACGCCGCTGGATTATTTGATGCTGGACGCCTCAGCGTTTTCATCGCTGGACTCGACCGTGGCGACGGCATCATCATGCTGTACCGCATCGGTCTCCGCCAACGCCTCGTCATCTACGCGCGCGGTTTCCACCGCAGTGGCGATGCCGTCGGCTAAATCACTGGCGGCCACTTTTGCCACGCCGCTGAGCACCGCTTCGGTGGGCACCGCCGGCATCATGCCTTGCGCGTGCGCCGCGTTAGTCGTTATCGCCAGAGTCGCGGCGATGCAGGCAGTTGCAGTAAGGATTTTGGTTGCTTTCATTTTAAACTCCGCTTGGGTAATGAAAAAATGGGCTGGAAAACTGAACGGAACCG